>ONVN01000309.1 GCA_900321295.1 uncultured Eubacteriales bacterium | reverse complement strand
TCCGGATATTCGCAGGCAAAACGCATCCCGATGGATTCCGCCGTCCGGAAAGAAGGCTCATTGGTGTATTTGCAGTAGGAGTACAAGACCGGATAATCCGTATTCCGAAATGCCCAGTTGCGCACGGCCCTGGCCGCTTCCTTTGCATAGCCCCTGCGCTGGCAGTCGCGGCGGATATGGAAGCCTATTTCGGGGAGCGTTTCGCCATTGATGCGCTGCAGCGTCAGCCCGCAGTCGCCGATCATCTCCTCGGTATCCTTCAGGCACACGGCCCAGAGCCCAAAGCCGTCCTTCCGGTATCGATTCATGTTCCGTTCGATCCAGTCCCTGACGCGCTGCCCGTCGAAGGTATAAGGATAATGCCTCGTCGCTTCAGCATCGCCGAGCACCTGAAACAGTTTTTGTTCATCATCCGGCTTCATTTCCCGCAAAAACAGCCTGCCTGTTTTCATGAAGATCAAACGGTCACACCCCTTTAAAACCATTGAACAGATACATTCCCAGAACGGTGTTGAACCCTACCGCGGCAAAGACGCTGAATCGTTCCACCATGCCGAAATACTCCGGCGGGACAATACCCGTGCCAATCGTGCCGATCAGCATCAGGGCAAGCGCCGCCGCTGCCCAGAGCCCGATTCTCCTCACGGTCTTCTCCCTGCATCCGGCGACGATCAGGCAAACCAGCGAAGCAATGGACAAGAATACCACCGCCGCCGTGACGGCTATATGCATAATCTCCTGGAAGGAAGCGATTTTTGTTCCACTGTCCGCGAGGGGAAACATTCCATAGCCCACGGCTGAAACCCAGTTCATCGCCATAAAGAGGCAGATGCCGGTCCGAAACAATCGGGTGCCAGCCTGCTTCTGCAAAACATAGAGGGCAGCGCAGGTTGCGCACACGACGCCGCAAATGTTATAGGGGGCTGCCAGCTGATTCCACAGCTGTCTTGAAGGAGCGGTTTCTGCGGATAAATCACTGACCGCCTGAGTCATCCAGTTATACCCCGGATACGCGAGCGGTGAAAACACTACGGCCGCCGTATAGGAAAGCAAAGCCACAACGCCGGTCAGTCCCAGCCATTGAATCAGTTTTCTGCGCATCATTTTTCCCTTTCTTTGCTGATTTCAAAACGATGGATGTCTCATCACCTGTTCATCCAAGGCGCTCGATGCGGACAAAGGCTCTTTGGCACCAAGCAAACAGGAAAGTGAAAACCTGATCGAAATTGTAACCGTCCGGCAGTTCCGTCATTTCCAGAGCTGTCCGGTCTTCCTTCGCAACCGCTTCCTTCAGCTCCTTCCTGCTGAGACTGAAATGCCCGCTTTCCAGAAAATGCAGATTCTGGATCAGGTAAAACACACTCTTGCAGGTGCAGCAAAACATGGCAGCGTTCTTCTCCCTGTCTGCGTGAATATAGCGGTGGCAGAGTTCGTGATACAGATTCCCCAGGCTCAGTTTGACATAATGGATCTCATCTTCCCGCGTCGCGGACGGAAGATAATCCGTCAAAACGCCGAGCAGGTCTTTCGTCGTATGGCAAAGCTGGCAGACCTCCAGAGGATTCCAGCGCTTCATTTCGTCTTTCCCGCAAATGAAACCGCAGGATTGATCATAGAAACCGATCTCTTTCAGGATCCCGCGGTATGTATCCATATCGCGCACGGAAAACCCGTCCAGGATTACCATGATATCGATATCGCTGTTTTCATGCGCTTCACCCCGCAGCCAGCTTCCCTGCAGTCCCATGTACAGCAGACGCTCTCCGAAAGCCGACCGGCAGTTCAGCATCAGATCAGCCAAGTATTTGTCCAGATCAAACATTGTTCCTTCAATCCATCGGTCGCTCGCTTTCTTGCTCTCAAATGCTTCGAAATGCCAGACTTGACCAGCCCAAGGGATGCAGACAATTCCCGGATGCTGGTTCCTTCATCGCCTTTTTAAGAGAACATCTCCAGCGCCGCTGTCAGGATTGCCTCCTTCGTGTCTTTTGCTATGCGAACCTCCGCTTTAATCTAAGTGACCTTTCGTTCACCTATTGTAGTGAACGAAAGGTCACTTGTCAATGTTGGTGTAAAGTATTTACGGGAGAAAAAGAGCGTGATTGGGTGATAAAACAGCAATAAAGAATGAAGTTGGGATATAACGGCATC
>ONVN01000308.1 GCA_900321295.1 uncultured Eubacteriales bacterium | reverse complement strand
TCAAGACCCAGTTCGGTGCCGAATTCGATGTCGCCAATGTCCATATCCATCATATTGTTTTCCGTCATGTTCATATCCTCCTGCCGCAATGCGGTCTTTTTAATCTTCGGGAAGTTTTGTCCTTCCAGTATTTGATACGTACATCCGTTCAGGATGGCAGTTCCGAAACAAAATTTTTCTTACTTTTTGATGTAGAGGTAATCGCCGGTGCGGATGAGCCGCGGGTTGTGGATCTTGGGGTTCCACTTGAGGATTTCCTTGTAGCTCCTGATGCCGAATTTGTTGGCAATGCGGATCAGGGTATCGGTGGCCGTGATCTGATAGATCCGGAAACCTTTTTTCGCGCGGGGCTTTCTGAAAGCACCACCGAAGATATCATTCATTTCATCCAGTCCGAGTTCCAGGGCATTGTTCATGGTCATTTCTGTCATGTTCTATATCCTCCTGCCGCGGCGCGGCATCGATTCTTATTCAGGAAGCATCCCGCTTCCATGAATTGATACGCGCTTCCCGGAGGAATGGCAGCCGGAGGAAAAAATTTTTTCTGAAAACCAGAACGTTGCGATAAGCAGATTCATCAGAACAGCCTGTGGAACCGTATAAGGATTGTGATACCTTTAAATTCTTTACGACATGATTGGGAAAAATCCTTCATGCACGTCAAAAAATATAATAGGAAGAAAGAAAGCCGGAAAATGAAACAAAAACGGAATATGTCCCAGGTTGGGACCTGGAATGAAACAAAAACCCGTTTTGTTTCTTTTTTTGCTTCTGCTTTTCCCCTAAGATAGCAGCGAAGCCAGTTCCTGACAGAGCTGGAAAAGGAAGGAGCAAGGATGAGATGACAATGAGCAAAAAAACACGGATCCTGCTGGTGGTCCTGAGTCTCCTGTGTGTTCTGTGTGCTGCGGCTGCGGAAGAGAATGTCTATTACGGCCAGAACGATCATGGCGTAGGCGGCACGATCCGTGTGGCGGTCACCATGGACGGGGAGACCATCAAGAGCATTAAGACGCTCGAACAGAAAGAGACAAGAGGTCTTGGAACCACAGCCATTATGCAGCTGACCAAGGATATTGTTTCCTCCAATTCCCTGGACGTGGATTCTGTATCCGGTGCAACCCTGTCCAGCATTGCTTTTGTCGGTGCCGTGCGTCAGGCGGTGGAAGAAGCCGCAGGCTACGATCCTGCAGCTGGCGTGGAACTGGGCGAAAACGAATACCTCGGGATCAGCAACAACGGTCTGGGCGGAAGACTGATGGCCAAGGTGAAGATGGAAGACGGAAAACTGACAGCGATTGATGTCCTGGAAGCCTATGAGTCGGAGGAGATCGGTGTTGCTGCACTGAACATCCAGATCCCAAAAATGCTTGAAGCCAACAGCGCAGAGGTGGATGTCATCACCGGCGCGACCATTACCTGCAATGCGCTTTCTGAAGCGGTGGCTCAGGCCATGGCTGCTTCTCAGCAATAAAGAACAAAACGGAGGGAATTAAGATGAAGAAACTCACAGCACTCCTGGCCGTCCTGATGCTGGTCATGAGCATGGTACCTGTCCTGGCCGAAGAGAATCCTTCCTGGATGCCTGCATGGGACCGGGAAGCCGATGTTGTCGTCGTGGGCTTTGGGCCTGCCGGTGCCATGGCAGCCAAAGCAGCCGTGGAAAATGGTTCCACCACCCTGATTGTGGAAAAGGCCACCAAAGAACTGGCGGGCGGTTCTGCTCCGACCAGCATGGGCTTTATCAAGCCGTACTCGAAAGAGGAAATCTTTGACAGCGCCAAGGGCCGTCTGACCCAGGAAAACGCAGAGCGTCTGTACAATAAGGAAAACGAACTGCTTGAGTGGATGACTCAGAACGGTCTGACCATTACCAACTCCACATCGGCAGGATATGGCATGGGATTCTATCAGGTAGTCGTTCAGAACATCGAGGCCATGGGCATCGAGGTTCTCTATGAAACGCCTGCTGTCAAGCTGGTTTTTGATCCGGAAACCAGGGAAGTCTTCGGCGTCCAGTGCAGACAGGCGGACGGCAGCGATCTCTATGTCCGTGCCAACAAGGGCGTTGTGCTGGCTACCGGCGGTTATGCAGCCAACAAGAACCTGATGACCCGCTTCCATTTCGCAGACATGATCGATTATGCCCTTGCCGGTGCGGCAACCCAGACCGGTGACGGTCTCCTGATGGCCCTTGATGCCGGTGCTGCTCTCGACGGCGTCAGCGACCAGCAGATCGAATGGTATGGTTATTCCTACAAGGCAGCCACCGATGAAATGGGCACAGCCATTCTGCATATGGGTCCGGACCTGGGACCCGACTCCCGCATTTTTGTCAACGGCAAAGGCGAGCGCTTCATGGATGAGGAAATGTACATTGTGCACAGCAAGTGCCAGATGCCTTTCCTGGCCTATGACGGAACGTTCCCGAACTATGGCGGATACATGAATCTGCCCATGTATGTCATCTTTGACCAGAGCATGTTTGAAGCCGGTCCCATCGGCCCGCGGGATTACTGGTGCGGTTTTGCTTCCATGTACAATGTCTACAACTGGAGCGAGGACAATCAGGCGGAACTGGAGCGCGGCTGGTTTGTCAAGGCAGACACCATAGAAGAACTGGTGGAAAAGCTGGCGGCACAGAGCGGGAACGAAGCCATCCCTGCGGAAACCCTCAAGCAGACCATTGAAGCCTACAATGCAGGGTGCGCAGAGCAGAAGGATGCTTTCGGCCGTTCCGAATTCTATCTGGATGCCATCGGCGAAGGTCCGTACTACGCAGCACAGATCCTGCCGACCGTGGTGTATACCATCGGCGGTCTTCAGGGCGGAGAAAACGGCGAGACGCTTGACTGGAACGGCAATCCCATTCCGCGCCTGTATCATGCGGGCGACGTGGGACAGCCCACGAAGATCCTGATTCAGGCTCTGCAGGGTGCACTGGCCACAGGATACATCGCCGGTGAAGCCTGCAGCCAGCTGGCGGCTCACTGATTCCAGGAAAAAGGAAGAAACGGTTCTGCTTCCACTGAAAGACAGAACCGGTCAAGATAAACACAGATGTCCGGAAGGAGGCACCTCGTAAGGAAGTGCCTCCTTCTCTTTTCGAGGATTGAAAGTATTCACCAACACTGGTAGAATCATCTCGATCAAACGGAATCTTCGGAGGAAGCATATGATCGTCTATCATTACAGCCAGACATTAAAGGAAAAGGATCCCTTGGAGCCGGGCCATCTGAATTATACGGATCTTTGTGAACCGTTCATGCAGGCATTGTTTCACGGTCGGGATTGCTTTTTCGGTATGCTC
>ONVN01000307.1 GCA_900321295.1 uncultured Eubacteriales bacterium | reverse complement strand
AGTTTCAGCCCTCACACGATTTCCAGTCGTGCGCCTTCGACCACTCAGCCAACTCTGCATGCTGATTACGTTGGGTCAAACGCAACGGTGAAAGTATATTGAATTTGCCTCTTTTTGTCAATACATTTTTTTCCTTTATATTTCAACGTTTTTCCAATTCCCCCCTGAAAAAAATGCGGATAAATGATGAATAGAATGCTGATTTTCTCAGATGCGGCAAACAGATGTTTTCCGGTTTATGAAAAAGCGGATCGCCCCTGTTGCCTGTCAAGGCTGTCCTGGAGCAATCCGCGCTTCATTTATAGTATCTTTTGTGAAAACATTAAGGAAGGATACCGGCCATGGCCTCACTGATTCTGGAAAAGGCCCGGCAAAGCATGATACAGGTATCGGAAAATCGTCTCATAATCATGAACACCATTCTCCAGCACTTCATAACGGAGTGTTTCACCAAAAACGTCCTTATGCTTCAGCATGGCCTGGATCTGACCGTCCAGGTTCGGAAATGCAATGTCTTTCGAACCGGTGATGGCATGAATCCGGTAATCCGGAGAACCCTGACGCTTCAAAGCGGCAATCAGTTCGTCTGCCGTTTCTTCCGGATGGACGCCACCCCCTTTTTCTCCGCATGCCCAGCAATCCCCGCTGAGTGGAACATACCAGTAGAACAGGTCAAGTGCCTGAAGGAAAGCATACCACGTGGTCACACCACCCATGGAGAAGCCGCTGATTGCACGCTCTCTGCGGGCAAATGAGCGGCCAATATAACCTTCTGCCAATGGAATAATCTGTTCACGCAGTTCTTTGCAGAATTTTCTGACCGCCACTCCGGAGGATCCGGGTGTCTTGTCTTTTTCATCTGGATCATAGAAGCATGGAGACACAATAAATAGCGGCTCCAATTCACCAAGCTCAATCATATGGTCGACCATATTGAGAAATGCCGGGCGGAAGAATGAGTACTGATCACCACCGCCCCCATGAATCAGGTATAGAATATGTTCTGCCGGTTTCACTGGCGTATACAAAAGAACAAACTTTTCACCATAACTCAGTTTCGTTACTTTTCCTGGATTGGTGCACACCGAGGTGTATTCCATGGGAACCGTTTTCATTTTTCCATCCCCCCTGTATTCTTTATGCAGTATCATAGCACAAAGTTCTAGTTCGGGCTATTATTTCAGGCCTTCCCATAATTTTGTTGTCATTTCTTCATAGGAAGCATCATCTTCAGGGACAGGATCATAGGTTCGTTCCCAAAGAACATGCTGTTCCCCGGATTCCTTATCCGTCTCCCAAAGTGTAACATGCAGCCGCTCTGAATTCGTTGTAGTCCTCGCCACACTTCCATCAACTTCAGTTACGGTCTCTTCCTCTGACACCATCGTTCGAAGTGCTTCCAGCGCTGAGCCGTTCCACACACAGATCTGATCCTTGAACAGAGCGCCAGCCCATCCATCATTGCTGTGGGAAACCACATATTTTCCGTCCACCAGTTCATAATTGGCGATGCCGTCTGTCATGCACTGTGGATAGACATATTTGCTTCCATCCCACACGTAGAATGTGTAAAACGTATTGGACACACCCATCGAAGTAACAATCGCCAGGTCGGGATGTCCGTCAAAATTGACATCTGTATCCGTCAGAATCTGGGGGTTCTCTTCTGTGGAGACAAAAAAGATGTCCTGCCCATTTTCTGCTGTGTACCGATGAATGTAGCCGTCCTGTGTTCTTCCCACAACGTCTGCGCATGCAGCCATCGCAGAAGAAAGCGCAAGAGTACAGACAAGCGTAAAAAGGAGTATCTTTCTTTTTTTCATTTTTTCTGCCTTTCCGCGAAAGCCCCAACATCTTTCATAATACGGAGTCTTTTCGCCTAAATCATTTAATGCAGTCTGCAGGGTGTACCCTGCAAACAAAAACGAGGAAATGGAGAGAGTGCAGTACCAATCCCTCCCATCCGTTTTTACGGATGGGTCGTCCCGGTGGCAGTTCCGACTGCATCACACGATCTGTCTTTTTTCGTTTTTCTCAGAAATCTGCATCTGCAGCAAGCCTGTTCTTTTCTGCACAATCCTTCGCTGTGCATTTCGAAAAGCAAATGCACAACCGTTTCATGGTGCAGGAATATGGTATACTTCTTCCATCCTTCACACCTTTACCACAGGAAGCTTTTGAGAACACGGAAAAATCCGTGAGCCCCCTTGAAAACTCCGTTCACCATCCATTGCCGGTCGGAAAACGCTTTTCCATCTCTATCTTCCGTATATTTCCTGATACCGTTTCTGGGAGGAGTCCTATTCATGTCCTTTGAGATGCTCAATGCCGGTACTGCCGTTTTTTCCTTTACCTCCTGTGCCTCCTCTGCCCATCCAATGCTTCTGCGCGTCTCTTCACTTGCCTGCGGTGCTGTCCGCATGACCCGTACCATGCGGGACACCTTTCTGCCTGACAGGAGCGATGTCGTTGTCGATAGGGATATGGCTGAATGTACCGTCACAGATACCGGTACGGAGTACCATGTCCACTGCAGGAACAATATGCTTCAGATCAGCAAAATGACCGGATCTGTCACGTACATGACTGCCGATGGAAAACTCCTGCTTCATGAGGACAGACACCACCCCTGTGTCATGGAAGAAAAGCCTGTATACATCAATCATTTTGATCAAAATGCACAGGTTACCTGCCGACAGACCCTGGACGGCCTCCGTGCTTCGAGTGACGGATTTGACAGCGTGGTCGACCGAATTGCATACGCCTGCAGGCTGTCCTTCGAGTTTGAGGAAAAAGAGGGACTCTATGGTCTGGGGTCTCATGAAGAGGGGTATGGGAATCTCCGCGGGAAGTGCAGAGATCTGTATCAGCACAACATGAAAGCCGTTGTCCCCGTGCTGGTTTCCACGAAAGGCTGGGGCATCCTCTTCGATATCGGCTGTCTCATGTCATTCCACGACGACGCTGATGGATCCTATCTCTGGGCTGATTGTGCCGATGAAATGGATTTCTATTTTCTCGGAAGTGGCTATCAAGAGGTCTGCCGGCAATACGCAGAGCTGACCGGGCATGCTCCGCTCCTTCCGCGATACGCTTTCGGTTTTATTCAATCCAAAGAACGATATAAGGACGCTGATGAGCTGATTCAAGTCGTCAAAGAATACCGTCGGCGTGAAGTTCCGCTGGATCTGATCGTACAGGACTGGCAGTCCTGGCCCGATGGGCAGTGGGGCTATAAGGTGTTTGATCCGAACCGCTTCCCGGACCCGAGAGCGCTGACTGAGTCCTTACATGCTCTTGGAGCAAAAATCATGATTTCCATCTGGCCTTCCATGCAGGGTGAGCAGAATCAGGACCGTATCGAAATGCTGCATCATGGATACATGCTTGGAAATCGTACCATTTACAATGCCTTTAACGAAAAAGCACGTGCCCTGTACTGGAAGCAGGCAAAAGAAGGACTGTTTCAGTACGGGATTGATGCCTGGTGGTGTGACTGCACAGAACCATTTGAAGCCGACTGGCACGGTCTTCTCAAGCCTGAACCATTCGAACGTGTCCAAATGAACACTGCAGAAGCCAAGAAATATCTGAACCCTGGAAAAATCTGTCTTTACAGCTTGTATCATTCCATGGGAATCTATCAGGGGCAAAGGAATACAACGCTTTCCAAGCGAGTTCTGAATCTGACCCGCTCCAGTTGGGCAGGACAGCATCGCTATGGCACCGTCACATGGTCAGGTGACGTATCAGCCACCTGGGAAACACTTCGCAGGCAGGTCCCTGAGGGGCTGAATTTTATGGCGACCGGAGAAGCATGGTGGACCACGGATGCAGGTGGCTTCTTCCCTTCTGCATGCAATGGCGCATGGTTCGCTGCCGGAGAATTTGAAAAAGGCGTAAAAGACCCCGGTTACTGCGAATTGTTCGTCCGCTGGATGCAGTATGCTGTTTTTCTGCCCATGATGCGTGCTCATGGAACCGGAACCCCCAGAGAAATCTGGCAGTTCGGTGAAAAAGGGAGTCTCTGGTATGATGCACTGGAGAAAGCGATCCGGCTGCGCAGCACCCTCGTCCCCTATCTCTACTCCCTGTCCTATCAATACGTCTCCAGTGGCCTGCCTCCTGTGCGTGTGCCTGCACTAATGTTTCCAGACGACGTCCATTCGCGCTGTGTGGACGATGAAATGATGCTTGGAAACCTGCTGGTGAAACCAGTTGTTCATCCAATGATGTATCTGCCGGGGGGACGTCCGATTTCCCGTTTTGATGATACGGAAACCGTATATCTCCCTTCCGGGAGCGCTTGGTATGCCTGGAATACAGACCAAAGGTATGCAGGTGGACAGATTCTCTCTGTTCACGCTCCCATCGACCGGATTCCGGTGTTCGTCCGGGCCGGAAGTATCCTGATTACCGGACCCATGCTGCAATATGCGGATGCCCTCGAGAATCCCCCGCTGAACGTGTGCATCTATCCGGGAGCCGATGCTGTGTTTACCTGGTATCTCGATGCCGGCGAAGGCTATGGTTATGAAAAAGGCGAATTTGCCACGGTCATTTTCCGCTGGAATGACACATCTTCTTTATTCACCATTTCCGCCCGGTCCGGGCATTGGCCCGGAATGTCCTCGTCGATTGATCTGCATATTTCGCTGTCTACTGGCCCCGAAACGTTCCTGCAGTATACCGGTAACGAAGTGGCCGTCCGATTTGCAGCAGAATCCAAGGAATAAAAAGCATGCCCCCCATTCCATACTCCTCCGTCATCCCCTTTATTCCGACAGAAAAACACCGCAGAATGGCTTCGCAGCTGCATTCTGCGGTGTTTTTCATTTCACTTTCCATGGATCAGGACGATGCTATCCTTCGGATGATCCATGCATGCTCATGCACGTCATTCTCTGATCACCTGCTGCTGCCATTTCCGCGCTTGCTTATCCCAGCAGCTGGCGTATCAGTCGGTCAGCATGTCTTTAGAAAAGGTTTGGCGTCGGGAACTGGAAATATGTCCGGTTGAAGTTTGCCCGGAACTGTTCATCCGGTTCGCCACCATCATTCCATACCGCTTCCAGGGCACTGCCATAGACGGCAGGCATATTCAGTCTGAGCATGGTACAGCCTTCCGGTGCACGCTGGGCAATCGCAGTCGCATATTCACTGAAGTGAAGGAAGACACCTCCGCCAACACCAATCTTAAACGGGTGTTTCAGAATCCGATAGGCAACTTCAAGCGATTCAACATAGCATTGAACACCTTCATCAAAGATCCGTTTCGCCACAGCATCCCCCTGCGCATATGCATTAAAAACGTGAGATGCAAAAGAAGCAATATACGGGCGCCCGCCAGCATAGATGACCGGCAGATGCTCGACAACCGACTCTCCGACTTCATTCGCAATCATTTCGGTGAGCAGTGTTTTTTCACCTCTGCCATCCTGGTCACGCTGAGCAGCAATCAGTGCCTGCTGTCCCAAAAAGTATCCACTGCCGCCCGTATCCAGCAGATAACCGCTGCTGCCTATGTATTTCCGCGGCTTTCCAGTTTCCTTAATGCAGCAGTAGGATCCGGTTCCTGAAATAAGGCAGACTCCATCTTCTTTGCCAAGCGTCGCTGCCATCACACTCGCCACAATACTTTCCAGAACGCAAGGAATACCTGACAAATGTTTCTGGACTTTCTCGATGACATCCGGATAGAAAGAAATCACGGAAACACTGCCAAACAAACCCGCCAGTTTCTCACCTGCCGGTAGTTTTTCCATCAGTTTATCACTGATTTCACATAATCTTCTTGCTGTTTCCGCTGGTCCAATATCGAAAGCATTCGCGCCACGTACATATTCACGTGCAATGACGCAACCCCGCTGGTCAAACAGGATGCCATCCGATTTGCTTCCGCTCGCATCAAGTCCAATGTAGTACTTCATCTACTTCCGCCTCCTTTTTCTCTTTCCTGTTGTTTCGTATTTCTGTGGCACCAGGATGAGCAATCCATAGACTGATCCGCTCTTTCATGATACCTGCCATCACTTTCCCATCGTCAACATGTCCTTCCACGTCAGAGTCCTGGAAGCTTTCAGCATCGCAGGAATACACTGAAAACGGCCGGATTGGCTTGGCCCAGGCATAAAACAGTTGTTCGTACAGACGTTGTTCATCTTTGATGAAACGATATGATGTTTCCTGCGAGATCATTTTTCCAGCGAACTTTTGCTGGCTCAGGAAATGTCAAACTTGGCTCCGACAAAACTGCGTCTTGTTCATCCATAAAACAATATTGAACGAATTACTGAGTTTCTGCGTATGTTCTCTTTGTATTGAATATCTGCTATCTTTATTTTAAACGAAATAAAAGAAAATTCAAGTTTGTTGTGCCAAAAATCCTTTATTTTATTCGTTTATTTATTAACAAACGATTTTCCTTCTTTGCCTGATGATTCTTCATTCTTTTCGCGCGTTATTCCAGTTTGAAGATGGGATACAGTTCAAAACCTGAAAACGCATCCCGGAGCATGAACTTTTCTCACTCCCTGGGATGCGCTTTGGAACATATTCCATGCCATATTCAAGTATTGATCCGTCATTCTTGATGTGTTTGTCTCAATCAGGATGCCGATCAGTCATCTGTTGCACCTGTTCATTTATCCAAAAAAGAGCTTCTTTGAGACATTCAAAAGGATCCCGATCCCAGGATTCCTGTTCAACAAAAGCATAGAATGCTCCAGCCTCCCGGCATGCCTGTGCAACGCCGTGCCAATCCGTATCGCCCTGTCCTGCCGGAACAAGCCGGCCACATGTCTCATCCTTGAAATGCACCATGCAGACTCTGCCTGCATGAGCCGCCAGCCATTCCGGCATATTGTTTCCGGTTCGGTTCAGATGATACAGATCCACACAAAGCTGCAGGTCCGGCATCTGTTCCAGAAGGTAATCCACAGGAATGATGTCCCCCACGGTCTGATAATCCGCATACACAGGATGGAAGCACAAACGCTGACCGTATGCTTCCAGCTTCCCGGCAAATGCACGGAATAAATCAACGGCCTGGGACAGACCCTCGGGAGAACGAAAACGATCCGGAATCCTGCTGACACACAGCCAGTCTCCCTCAGTCAGCTGATTGAGCCGGATATAATATGCGGGATCTTCCCATACCTTTTCAAAGAAGTCCTGAACCGAAACCGACTGCAGACCGGTTTCATGCACAATTCCGGCTATTTCTTCCACGCTCACCGATGGATCAATCCATTGCAGCTGAACGTATTGGCATCCTGCAGCCTTCACTTTTTCAAAGGCTTCTCGGACTTGCTGGGGGGTAGTCAGCAGAGGTTTCAGGCTTGATATCTGAATTCCGGTTTTCATTTT
>ONVN01000304.1 GCA_900321295.1 uncultured Eubacteriales bacterium | reverse complement strand
CCGGCGTTCTTGAGGATTACCCGAGAGGGCACACCATGTATTGCATGCAGAAGCCGCTCTGTTCGACACACTGACCAATTCCAGTTTATCGGGGTCAATGATTCATGAACCAGGAAGATATGTTTTGAGTTATGTGACCATCGGCTGGTACAGCATTGGTGTTCACCTTCAATAAACTTGACTGTACCCTTAGGGGTCAGTTTATGATTGAAGCGGAGGTGATGATTATGATGATCCATGAAGCCGCTGAATTATCGAAAACGACCAAGAAAGCAATTGAATACTATTGTCAGAAGGGCCTGCTGAATCCAATGTTATCCGAGAATGGATACAGAGTTTTCTCTGATGAAGATGTTGACGCGCTGAGAAAGATTTCTCTTTTACGAAACCTGGGTGTATCTGTCGAAGATATCCGGGAACTTCTTCATGGAAATAGCGGTAAGGCATTTCAAAGAATCATTGAAAAACAGGAAACGATTCTTTTGAGAGAAAAAGAACAGATTGAACTCCTGAAAGAGCTCGCGGCATCCATAGACTGGAATACCGTGCCTCTCAAAGCGAAAGCTGCGGAGAGCAGGCAATCTGTCGAAAGCAGACTGACGAGAGCTTTTCCGGGTTTCTGGGGAGAGTATCTGTCGCTTCATTTTGGACAGTTCTTACAAAACCCTGTCCGGACCAGCGATCAGGAGAACGCTTTGCATGAAATCTGCGAATATCTGGATGGTGTGCATTTTGAAATAACGGAAGAACTGGAGAACTATCTTGATGAAATGAATTCTGAGGTCATGCATAGGGTGTTCCGTAAAGCGGACGCAGCGCTGGCTGACGCTGTGGATGATCCTGAAAACTGGCTGAAAAAGAATAAAGAACGCATCCATCAATATCTCGAATTCCAGAAAACAGCTGAATATCAAAACTCACCAGGTGCCAAACTTAAGGAACTGTTAAAGAAGTTCACACAGGAACAGGGATATAACAGCATTTTCATCCCGGCTATGAGAAGACTCAGCCCTGCTTATGATGAGTATATTGTAAAGCTTCAGAAAGCGGATCAGGCCTTTTCCCGGCTATATCAGCAATGAACAAAGACCGATTTGTCGGGCTCCTGATCACCGGGAAAAACCGGTATTGACCTCACCCTCGCTGGTATATGCAAATTCAATGCTCGAAACACTTCACCGGAGAGCCTGTTCACTCTCATATCCCTTTCAGACTGTCCACGTTCACAGATCTTACCGGGACGGATTCATCCACGAACCCGTCCTTTTTTCCGACCCCCGTTCCACGGCTGCCAGTGATCCAGATCTGCGAAGGCAGCTGCCCTTTTCCTGACATGTTGTATACCGCAGGTATATGCTGTAAAATGAAGTTACTGAAAAACAGGAAATCATTTCCCGCCCACAAGGAGGTTATCCGATGAAAAATACCCTGCTGTGTCTTCTGCTGGTTCTGTGCCTGCTGGTTTCATCCGCCGGATTCGCGGAGCCGGCCCCGGCGGAGAAAACCGCCGTCCTGTATACCGCCACCAGCGGGGAGGCCGGCGGGCTCACCATCCGGTTTTATGAGGAAACGCCTCATGTTCCCTATCTGGGAATCAGCGAATACATGGCGCAGGTCATGCACTTCACCATGACCGTGGAAGCGAATGAAGACGGCACACTCACGCTGAAAAACGGGCTTGGCGGTGAACTGTTGTGCGATGCGGCCGCCGGAACAATCACTGCCCGGGACTGGATGAAGATGATTACCCCGGAGATGCCCCTGGAGGGTGCGGCTCATAGCTTGAAGGACAGCAACTGTGCCTTCGTCCGGATTACGGACATCACCTATGAAGGTGAGCCCACCCCCATCATCTTTGACTTCGCGAAATACGGGATGAAGATCTACACGGACGGGGAGGATGTCTGGCTTCCCCTTTCTGTGCTGACCAATATGATGACGGACATTGCCACCAACCATCTGCGATTTGACGGAAAGAACCTGTACCTGACACAGATGACATTGAAGGACAATCCGGATGATCCCATCCTGCTGAATGACACCTTCACCGCCCTGTTGAACGGACAGGAAAGACCGGCGGACCTCATCGCCCAGTGCTACGCGGATCTGTGCTTCGATCTCGATTATTTCTTCGGGCATCCCGGCGTTGCGATGCTGGATGAAATGCTGGAGGAAAAAGGGCTGGACCAGACGCTGACGGATCTGGGAGAAAAGGGAGCCGCCATTAAGGAAGGCCTCCTCTCCGCCGATATGATGGAATACCTGGCCGCGCTGCAGAAGCTGTTCACCATCTGGCTTGCCGACGGCCATACCTCCGCCCTGGACATCACCAACCTGGTGCAGAGCAAATCCATCAAGCTCGAAAAGCTGGCCCGGCTTTCCGCGGAATATTTCACAGACATGAAGGAAAGCAAGCAGACACTGGCGCAGCTTCTGCGTATGGCCATCACTCCGCAGCGCAAGTTTGCCTGGGGTGACAGCTTCTACCGGAAATACGGCAATACGGCGATCATCCGGCTGGACAGCTTCATGCCGGATGAAGACGCATGGGCAGCCTGGTACAGGGGAGAAGGCAGCTTCCCGGACGACTGCATCGGCAAGGTGGTCTCCGGGCTGAAACGTGCCAGGGAGAACGGACAAATCCGGAACGTCCTCATCGACCTGACCTGCAACAGCGGCGGAAGTTCCGATGTCCTGATGCTGCTTGCCGGCCTGACCACCGGGCGGAACTATCTGCGTGGCAGGACGCGGCTGACGGGTCAGACCATGGTCGCGACCTTTGAGGCGGACACCAATTTTGACGGCATTTTCGACGAGAAGGACAGGGAAGCCGGATTCGATTTCAATTACGGCATCCTGACAAGCCGCCAGGCCTTCTCCTGCGGCAATCTCTTCCCGGTCGTCATGCAGGAAAGCGGTGCGGTGGTCATCGGCGAGAAGACAGGCGGCGGTTCCTGCTGCATCCAGTTCGGTACAGACTCTCTGGGACTTCGCTGGATCATGTCCAGTGCCCAGTGGCAGTTGATCAACAATAACGGCAACAGCGTGGAAAGCGGCTGTGCCGTCAACATCCCGATTGCAGGTCAAACCGTCGACGCACTCGACTATCTCGTCAGCCTCATGGGTATCGACGAGGGCGTTCCTATCTTTACCGGCTTCTTTGACGACAAAAACCTGAACACCCTGATGAACACCTGGTTCCATGTGGACACCGAGCTGGCACCAGCCGCGTAAACCGGGTTTTTCCCCGGCTTACTCCGGAGGCCGCTGTGTGGTGCACAAAATGCAGCAGGTTTCTGCCTGGCTTCTGGATTCGGACAGGGTTAAGGAAATTGTATTTTCATGAACGAACGACAAACTGGTATTTTCGGGGGTATGCATGCTGGACGATAAAGGTTTTGATTTGTGGGCAGATGGATATGACCAGACAGTCGGAGTTTCCGATGAGGAACACACATATCCTTTTGCGGGTTACCGGGAGGTG
>ONVN01000014.1 GCA_900321295.1 uncultured Eubacteriales bacterium | reverse complement strand
TTATACCACGTTTTCCTCTCCATTTTTCCTTTCTTCAGTGCAAAATCCTATCCATGACAGAAAAAGCGGGAGCAGCATCCTCCGGAGATGCTGTTCCCGCTGATCATATGCACTTTTCTGAATCGTTGATTACTTCTTGATCTGGCTCAGAGCATCTTCCACAGCCTGCATGATCGCATTGGAGGACTGGGTTGCACCGGCAACTGCATCCACCTGCGTGGACTGCTTTTCGAGAATGGCCTTCGGAACTGCATCAAATGCGCTGTCACGGATACCAGGCGTTTCGGAACTGTCAAGGATTTCAATCTTTGCGATCTTGTCGCCGTCCATGGTCACCTTGACCTTCAGTTCACCGCGCTCGGTCTGGCTTGTTCCGATGTACTCATTGGCAGCCAGCTCTGCGGCAGGTTCTTCAACGACAGGAGCAGCTTCTTCATAGCCAAAGTGAACATTCAGCAGTTCAATGGTTTTGACAACAACTTCACCGGTCAGGGCAGCACAGCGGGCCTTGCGGGGTGCATCACCCATTTCCAGATTATTGGCCTTCATGAACTTGTTGACGGATTCCCGGCAGGTGATGCCTTCGGCAACCGTCGTCACAGCAGAATATTCCGGCTGATAAGTCGGGAACGGCTCCTTCCGGTACCAGTCAAACAATGCATTGCGGACAGTGTTGGCATCCTTGGGCTCACAGAAAAGGCCGATCATCGCACATGCACCGGCAAGGGCGCCGCACAGTTCCTGGCATCCAAAGCCACCGGCAGCCAGGGCCATCATCTTGGCAGGGATTACATTGTAGGGATAACCGTATTCTTCAGCAAGAAGCTCGATGATGCCGGCCACGGCGCCACCGCCGCATCCGCCGACCTCATACCAGCGCTTATAGGTGTATTCCAACGCCTTCTGCTTATCAATGGGGTGCCAGGTCCAGGGATATTCCGGGACGTCGGGTGTCTCAGCAAAGGACATTGCAGGCAGTGTGCTTGCAAGGGCAGCGCCTGCTGCACCAAATCCAAGATTACGGATAAAACTGCGTCTGGTGATTTCCTGATTGTTCATAAAAAACGACTCCTTTCCGTTTGTTCACGTTTTGGGTACCTTTCATTATAAACAGACTTTTTCTGAATTCAATGAACAAAAACGTGAAGAGCATCACTCAACAATTGTTTAGCGCTTATGTTTGCACTCCCTAACTGCGACCTTGGTATACCCATTCCCTACAGTGCTTTGCCTTTCTCCGCCCGCACGCATTGTGATCCTTTCCGGATTTTCCTTTTCTTCCAATCCTTTCCGGAATGCAGACACTCCATAGGCCGTTTTGATGCAATCCATTGCCTGTCCGGCAGACATATGATAGACTTTATGCAACATGCTGTCTCCTCAGAATTTGAACAGAGAACAGCCTGGCCGAACAGGAGTTATTGCAGGAAATGAAAACAATCAAAGTTGTTGCCGCCGTCATCTGTGATTCCATCCAGGAAAAGAAACAGATCTTTGCCACCGCCAGAGGATACGGAGATTTCAAAGGCCAATGGGAATTTCCGGGCGGTAAAATTGAAAACGGAGAAACCCCTCAAAGCGCACTGATGCGGGAAATCCGCGAAGAGCTCGCCACAGACATCATCGTCGGTGACCTGATCGGAACCATCGAATACGATTATCCTGCGTTCCACCTGTCCATGGATTGCTTCTGGTGTGAAATCACCCGCGGGAATCTTGAACTGAAAGAAGCACAGGAGGCACGCTGGCTGACACGAAAAGAGCTTTGCAGTGTTCACTGGCTTCCGGCAGACCTCACAATTCTTCCGGCCATTGAAAAAGCGATGGGCACTCCCGGTCCATCGCCTGCTCATTGATCATCTTGTATCCTGGGCAGTCCGATCCAAGGCATGCTGTCTCCTGAAAATTCTTTTTCCTGACTGCTCTGTTGAAAGGAACCAATATGTATCAGAAAAAACTGGAAGCGGACCTTCGGTCCCCCCTGGAATTTGGGCTGGACATTTTCTCCGGAAAATGGCATTCACGGATTATCTGTGAGCTTTCCTGGAGTTATCCACTGCGTTTCAGTCAGCTGAAAGCACTTCTCCCGGGGATTACAGATACTGCGCTTGCCCATGCCCTCCGGAAACTCACTGCATATGGTATTCTTGAACGCATGCAATACGAGGGAAAACCGGCAAAAGTCGAATACGCTCTTTCGGAAAAAGGGTGGTCGGTGATTCCGATTTTCGAGTCCATCTGTCAGTGGGCCGGGCAGTATTATCAGCCCAAAGAAGATCAGGCACTGCAAAAATGCCATCACTGTGAAAACTGTTTTCGAAGGGAGAATACGGCACCGGAAAGGTAATCGTATCCGGATCAAAAGAAGGGTTCTCCATTGTCCAGGAGATTCGCGGGAAAGCCCGCGGATCTTTTTTATGTAAAGGAATTGCACCACCCGATGCTTCCTGCGCGTACCTGTCTTCCACACCGCATAGCGGAATCGATTTTTCAAATCGGCCGTTCAACTTCCTGTGGACCGGTAATGAAGGATCGCCTTCCTGAAAGCCAGATACACAGCCGTAAAAAACACAAGGCCTGATAGCGGGGACACAAAAGCGGTCCAGGACGGCCACCCATACAGGGACCGATCAAGAATACAGGCAGCCGGGACATGAAGTGTCATCGCAAAAGGAACAGCTGCCGAGAAGAGCGTTCTCAGCGGCCGTGGATAAATATCCACCGGATACTGGCATGCGCTTCTCCCCCCATAGGTCAGTGCATTGACCATCTCCACGGACTTGACGCTGTAGATGCAGAAAATGGCTTCGATCAGGAACAGTCCCAGAATCAGAAACATGCTCATTCCGATCGCTTCGATGAGAAGCAGCCCTTTCCACCATGTCCACTGTACCTGGGACAGCCGGCTTCCCAGCACCAGGGCAGCTGAGCCGATTGCAATGCAGGTAATCCGCCTCGGGTCAATCGCACTGCACAGGACCTGCGTCAGGACTCCGCGCGGCCGGAGCAGGACGGTGTCCAACTGACCGGTCCTGACCATATTCGGGAAGTTGCCGGTCACGCCTCTTCCGAAGCACTCGGTTAAATAGAAGGAGACAGACATCATGCCAAAAAAGAAATACAGATTCCCGGGTGTCCACTGATGAAGCGTATCAAAACGGTCAACAATCAGCAGTACGGCAAGAAATTCCCCACCCTCCATCACCAGCTGGCCAATTGTCTGAAGAAAAAAGGAAACAGGATATTGAAACTGGCATTTCATCAGGATGGCCATGGAACGGAGGTACAGCTTGATAGTGTTCATGCTTCATCCCCCCTGAATAATCAGTCTGTGCTGGTTTCTTCTCCACAGAAGCACCCCCATGCCGCCAAGCAGGAAGGCCCACATGACCTGCACCAGCAGAACCCGCGGGGCAAAAGTAATCGCATATACGCCTGTATACAGCCGGATCGGTGCATCCAGAAGCTGGGCATATGGGAGCATGGTAATCACCTTCTGCCACGAATCCGGGAACAACGTCAAAGGGAGTAAATTGCCGGACAGGGTCATCATCAGAAGATTCAGTATGGACTGTATGCCTTTGGGATCCAGCGTCCGCATGGTAATCCCCATTGTAATGTTTTCAAGAGCACACACGCAGCACAGGCCCACCAGAAGGGCAGTAATGGCACAGCACAGCGCACCTCCTGACACAGGCAGCATGACGCCCCAGCCTTTCGGAAGGCATGCGGCAAAGAGCAGCATCGGAACCGCCCGCATGATGCTGCCCATCAGTTTAAGCGCAAGAATGCGTACATAGTAATAGCCATAGAGATTCAGAGGCCGCGAAAGATCATAAGCGATATCTCCGGTCCGGATTTTCCCCGCCAGTTCACTGTCCGAAGAAAGCAGCATACGGAAAAACGCCTGCTGAAGCCATACATAGGTCGACACGGACTCCATGGGAATGCTCTGCGGTTTCCCATCGTAGAGTGCATGATACAGTGATACCAGGATGAGCCCAAAGAAAACCTGGCAGATCACACCTCCGATCATCGCTCCGCGATACTGGATTTCCATTTTCCAGCGCATCCTGAACACGGAAGCATAGGCTTTGATCTTCATAAATCCATCTCCCGGTACATGGCGGCAATCATATGATCAATGTTCTGCTGCTGCGCAGTGAGTTCGCGAATGGAACCTGCTTTCTGCAATTCACTGAGAAGCCAGGCGGTAGGGACTTTTGAGGGCTCATAGCGGATCAGATAATCCTGTCCTTCCCGCGAAACCGCACATCTCTCCGGAAGCCCTCCGAGCTCCGCGTGATCCTCATACCGGATACGGATCATCCGCACCCGGTCATATTTTGAGAGAAGCTCCGGCAATGCCCCATCGTAAAGCAGATTTCCATGGCCCAGTACCATGACTCTGGAACAGAGAGCCGCGACATCCTCCATATCATGGGTGGTCAGAAGAATGGTGGTCCTGTTCTTCTGATTTTCCTCATGGAGGAAATCCCGCAGTGCCAGTTTGCTCACAGCATCCAAACCGATCGTCGGCTCATCCAGGAACAGAAGTTCCGGACAGTGGAGCAGGGATCCGCACAGTTCTGCACGCATGCGCTGCCCAAGACTGAGAAGCCGCAGCGGCGTGCGGAGCAGATTCCCCAGTTCAAGGCGTTCCGTCAGTTCATCCAGCCTTTTTTTCCATGCATCTTCCCGCAGGCAATAGATATCACGCAGAAGAACGTAGCTGTCCAGAATGGGAACATCCCACCACAGCTGGCTCCTCTGCCCGAAGACCACGCCGATATGCGCCGCGTGTTCTCTTCTTTCTTTCCACGGGATTCTGCCACCCACAAAGACCTCGCCTGAATCCGGTGTCAGAATACCGCTCAGAATCTTGACCGTCGTTGACTTGCCGGCACCATTTGGGCCAATATAGCCTACCAGTTCTCCCTGTTCCACAGAGAAAGAAACGCTGTCCAGCGCACGAACTTTCGTTTTCTCACGGAACAGCTGTCCTTTTTCCTTCCGTTTACGGACAGTAAAGGTCTTGCTTAGCCCTTTCACTTCAATATAACGCATAACATCCTCCGTCTGCGTTCTGTGCGTAACAGAAACCTTTCTGCCCCGGGTTCTGTGCTGCGTGCATCGATGGTTCCGGTCATTCGGTCCCTGGGTTCTCCTGCTTCTGTTCAGCTTCGCACTCTGTTTTTGACTTTTTCCGGATCCGGTGCAGCTGTGGCTTCAGTGTCAGTTCATGCAGGACATAAACGTCTTTCTGGGCAAGGGCAAACATGACAGCGGAAGCCACATCCTCCGGATTCAGATAGGCCTGGGGATCATCGTCCACAGTAAAATCCGCATGACGGTACAGATTGGTTGCCGTCATATCCGGATGAACCGTCAGCACTTTCACACCATATTTGCGCACCTCATCAAAAAGGCTCCTTCCAAAGGAAGACAGCCCGGCCTTGGTCGCAGCATAGGCACATCCATGCGGACTCGACTGCTGTGCCGTCACCGAAGACATCAGCACCACTGTCCCGCCGGTCTTCTTCAGATCACGCAGGCATTGCTGAGTCAGAATAAGCGGTGAAGTGAGGTTCACCGAAACCATTTCTTCGATTTTTGCCGGGTTCAGTTCCTCATGGAGGCCGTAATAGGCTGTCCCTCCACACAGAACAAGAAGGGACACTTCGCCTTTTTTCCGTATTGCAGCCATCTCCCGGAGCACCTTTCCCGTATCCCGGAGATCACAGACAATCGCCTGAAAATGCGGAACTGACACCATGGAATCCGGAAAGGACCGTCCGAAGCCATAGACTTCATACCCATCCTCCGCCAGTCTCCGAGCAATGCTTTTTCCGATCCCTGAAGAAGCTCCCGTCACAACAGCGATTTTCATGCCTGTTCCCTCCACCGAAAGATATGCGCTCTGTCTGTATATGGCAGCAGAAGTTCGGTCATATAGTTCTCCATTTCCTCCGCAGTCTCAGGCGGATACTGATAGAATCCCCCCACATTGACAAACGGATACTGTACGACCACGGATTCCGTCGATCTCCGCAGCGAACGCAGATAATCCTGGGAAATCCTGAATGATCCGACGCTGAAATCAAAAACCCGACTCAGCCGCTCTTCTCCGAGTTCCCGGACAACAGTCTCCATCAGCCCTCGGTAGGCCTTTTTCCATTCCGGAACACAGATCATGGGATCAAAACACAGACGAATGGTATGTCCCAGATCAATTCCCGCCCGTATGGTCCGGAGTCTTGCAGCAAGCGAAGGTGTCTTTTCCTCGTAGCGGATGACCTCTTCCGGGGAAACCGTGAAGGCAAAAATCATCCGTGAGGATCCCTTCAGTGACTGCAGAAGGGATGTACAGGAGGATTTCGTGCGCACTTCCACCGTCAGTTCCGGAGTTTCCGAAACCATCCCGGAAAAAGCATGCACATACCCATGCAGGCTCTCAAGGGCACACAGTTCCGTGTCATAGGATATGCACAGATACACCGGATGCTGCCTGAGCAGCGAATCCAGTTCCGCCCTGTAATCTTCCAGATTGACAAAAAGAACCAGGTTCCCCGAGGGATACATGCCCCGAAGATAGCAGTACTGGCAGTCAAAGGGACAGTTCATGCAAAGGGAAGTGTAGTAGAAATGCTGATGTCCGAAGCTCTGGCATACCGGTGATCCGGGATAGATCAGCGTGCCCGTTTTCTTTGCCAGAATCAGCGACTGACGCATATGCTGAAGCGCTGTGTTCTGCCTGGGTCTGCAGAAGACATCCTTGTAATGGGCAACAGGGATCACTTCCGCGTTGGGAAAGCAGCGCAGAATGGAGCGTGTTCGTTCTTTCTCCGCGATTTCCCGCTCAACATAGATATGGGTGAAAGGTTTAGCGAGTAAGTTCTCGTTCAAACTGGACAAGGAGATCCTTCCCCTCCTTTCTCCCGGGAACCGGAATCAGGCCTTCCCGTTCATACCGTTCCAGAATGGTTTCATAGGGAAGTCCCGCACAGACGGCATACCGGATCAGCTGCCTCAAATGAAGCGCCATGGAAGCTGAACACCGGAATGCTGTTTCCATTTCTGCAAGAACCTGCTGTTCTTTTTCCGAAGGCTGCTGGCTCTGGTTTTCCAGCATCCGGCTGAACTTCTGCAGATGTTCGAAAATCTGTTCAAGCGCAGGTATTTCGTGTTCCATCATGGCACTGATGGAATCCGGTGTCAGAAGGTCTGCATCCTCTCCACTGTCGGAAACCAGGCGCAGCACCTCAATCTGGTGCGGCCCAAAAAAATGGCTGGCCGCTGCATAGGCAGCTGCACTTTCCATGTCATACAGATCAGCTTCTTCATGCGCTGAAGAATACCAGACATGTTTTCTCTGCCTCGACAGTTCCTGGTATCCGGTGAGAAGGCTGGCTTCCGGCAGTTCAAGCCCTGCCAGAAGGTCCGGATAGTATGTTCGTCCGCTTCCAAGGTCTTCCAGGGAATGGATCCGGTACAGTCTTCCCTTTTCACATCCTTCATGCATCGCAGCACACGTCCCAAGGAGCACAAAAAGGTCGGATGGTGACGGCGGATTCTGCGCCAAAGTCCGAGCGGCACATGTCGCGGCTTCTGTCTGGCCTGTCCCGGAAATCGTCAGTGTGATTTCTTCTGACTGCCAGCTCTGAAAACGTCCTGCCTGCGGAAATGCACGAAGCGGAAAATGCTGCAGGATGGGTTTTGCCTCGCAGTACAGCGCCATCTGAAGATATATCATGTCCAGGTTCCTTTCTCGGGTGAATAGGTGCATTATACAGCGCAGAATCCGACCTTTCAATGTACTTCCGGTTCAATTCGTCGTCTGGAAAATCTCCCCATCCGGCTCCGCTCCGGCTTTCAAAACAGGCCTCAGAATCCTTTTTCCAATTGAAAACCTTTCGCTTTTGTCGTATGATATGCATATCAGCAAGCGAATCATTTTAATGGAGGTATCCTTTATGGCCAAAAATCGTTATATTGGTGAGTATCCTGCCATCGGCATCCGTCCGATTATTGACGGACGCAGAGGACCGCTGAAGGTACGTGAATCCCTGGAAGACCAGACCATGGGCATGGCCCAGGCCGCGAAGAAGCTCTTTGAAGAAAATCTCAGGTATTCCAATGGCGAGCCCGTAAAGGTCGTCATTGCAGACACCACCATCGGACGCGTGGCAGAGGCAGCCGCCTGCGAAGCGAAATTCCGCAAAGAGGGTGTTGCCATCACCCTGTCTGTTACTCCCTGCTGGTGCTACGGTTCCGAAACCATGGATATGAATCCGCTGACCATCAAAGCTGTCTGGGGCATGAATGCCACCGAGCGTCCCGGTGCCGTCTATCTGGCATCTGTCCTCGCAACCTATGCCCAGAAGGGCCTCCCCGCCTTCGGTATTTACGGCAAGGATGTCGTGGAAGCAGATGATATGCGGATTCCCGATGACGTCCGTGAAAAGCTCCTTCGGTTCGGCCGTGCCGCTGTCGCCGCAGCCACCATGCGCGACAAATCCTATCTCCAGATCGGTTCCATCTGCATGGGCATCGGCGGTTCCATCATCAACCCCGAATTCATTGAGGACTACCTCGGCATGCGCGTCGAATCCGTCGATGAGGTGGAAATCATCCGCCGCATGGAAAAAGGCATCTATGACCATGACATGTATGAAAAAGCCTATGCCTGGACAAAGAAATACTGCAGGGACGGCTTTGACAAGAACCCTGAGTTCATCCAGAAGAGCCCAGAGCAGAAAGAGAAGGACTGGGAATTCACCGTAAAGATGCTGTGCATCATCATGGATCTGCTCAACGGCAACCCGAATCTTCCCGACGGCTGCGGAGAAGAAAAGGTTGGTCACAATGCCATCGCAGGCGGGTTCCAGGGACAGCGTCAGTGGACGGACTTCTATCCCAACTGCGATTATCCGGAATCTCTGCTCAATACGCCTTTCGACTGGACCGGAGCCAGGGAGCCCTACATCTTCGCCACAGAAAATGATGTGCTCAATGGCCTTGGCATGCTGTTCATGAAGCTGCTGACCAACCGCTCCCAGATGTTCGCAGACGTCCGTACCTGCTGGAACGGAGAGTCTGTCAAGCGCGTCACCGGATATGAGATTGAAGGACATGCGAAAGATGCCAACGGCTTTATTCACCTGATCAATTCCGGCGCATGCACCCTCGATGCCAACGGTGAAGTCAAGGATGCCCAGGGAAATGGCATCATGAAGCCCTGGTATGAATATAATCAGGATGATATTGAAGCCGTCATGAAGCAGGTGGAATGGTGCCCTGCCGACAACGGATATTTCCGCGGCGGCGGATACTCCTGCCGTTATACCACCAGAGCTGAAATGCCCATGACCATGATCCGGCTGAATCTCGTGAAGAACCTTGGACCTGTCCTCCAGATCGTTGAAGGCTGGACCGTCCATCTTCCCGAGGAAGTCTCCGACACGCTCTACAAGCGTACCGACTACACCTGGCCCTGCACCTGGTTTGCTCCGCGTACGGATGGTATCCAGGGCAGCCCGTTCTGCTCTGCCTATGATGTCATGAACAACTGGGGTGCCAATCACGGTGCCATCAGCTACGGACACATCGGTGCCGATATCATCACCCTTGCGTCCATGCTCCGTATCCCGGTCTGCATGCACAATGTGCCTGAAAAGGACATCTTCCGTCCGAGCGCATGGAATGCATTCGGCTCCGATAAGGAAGGCCAGGATTACCGTGCATGTGCCGCCTATGGCCCGCTGTATCGCACAGTCCGCTGATGGAGGTCTGACATGCTGAAAGGAATTCCGAAGATTCTGTCTCCCGAACTGCTCAAAGTACTCTGCGAGATGGGCCATGGTGATACGCTGGTGATCTCCGACGGCAACTTCCCTGCATGCAGCATGGGAAAGAATGCCATTGTCATCCGCGCAGACGGACATGGCGTACCGGAGCTTCTCGATGCAATCCTCCAGGTTTTCCCGCTGGACACCTATGTGGAGCATCCTGTAACCCTCATGGAAGTCATGCCCGGGGATCCCGTGGAAACACCCATCTGGGATACCTATGCCGAGATCATTGAAAAATATGATCCGCGCGGCAAGGATGCCATCGGGCATATTGAGCGCTTTGCGTTCTATGACAAAACGCAGAAGAATGCCTATGCCATTGTTGCCACCGGAGAGTCTGCCCTGTATGCCAACATCTGCCTGCAGAAAGGCGTCGTTGTCTGACAGTTTCCCATGTCCCCACGAAAACAGGAGACCGGTCTTTTCCGGTCTCTTTTTTGTGGAGAAAGGAGCGTGTTATGCGAATCTGGACGAACGGCCTATTGTGTGATAAGCTTCAGCCAGTTCACAGAAAAAACGAATCATCATACGGGAGGCATCATGCTATGAAACTGACATCCGAGGGAATCCTCAAAAAGCAGGACTGGATACCATCCGGCATCCAGCTTCCCTCCTATTCCGCGGTACAGGCCGCCGAGGAGGGAAAAGCCCATCCTGTCTGGGTGCATTTCGGTATCGGCAACATTTTCCGGGTTTTCCTGGGTGGAATTGCCGATGACCTGCTGGCATGCGGAGCACTGAAGGCAGGCATCACAGCAGTGGAAACCTTTGATTTCGACATTGTCGACCGCATTTACCGTCCCTATGACAATCTGATCCTGTCCGTCATCCTGCATGAAGATGGACGCGAGGACCGCAAAGTGCTGGGCTCTGTATCCGAAGCACTCCATGGCGTCTCCTCCTTTCCGCAGGATTGGGACCGCCTCAGGGCTGTCTTTGCTTCCCCATCCCTCCAGATGGTTTCCTTCACGATCACCGAAAAAGGATATGCACTTTATGACACCGCAGGCGGCCTCTCTGCCTTGGTGCAGGAAGATTTCCGGAACGGACCTGTCTCCCCGAAGCATGCCATGTGCATTGTCACCGCAATGCTTCTTGAGCGGTTTAAGGCCGGTGCCGCGCCGATTGCCCTCGTCTCCATGGACAACTGCTCCCAGAACGGGCGGCTTCTCCGGGAGGCTGTGCTGACCGTGGCAGAGGCCTGGCTGGAAGCAGGTTATGTTTCAAAGGATTTTCTCTCCTATCTTCAGGATGAACACCTCGTCGCCTTCCCCTGGACCATGATCGACAAAATAACGCCGCGGCCCTCACTGGATGTTGCCCGGCGGCTGAAAGAATCCGGCGTGGAGGACATGGACCCTGTGCTCACTTCCAGGCGCACCTATATTGCCCCGTTCGTCAATGCGGAAGGTCCGCAGTATCTGGTGATTGAGGACAGTTTTCCAAACGGCAGGCCCGCCCTTGAAAAAGGCAGAGGTGTTTATCTCACGGACCGCGATACGGTCAACCGGGCTGAGCGGATGAAAGTGACCGCCTGTCTCAATCCGATCCATACCGCCCTCGGTCCCTGTGGTGTGGTTCTCGGATACGACCTTTTTTCCGACGAGATGCAGGACCCGGATATGCTTTTGCTTGCCAACCGTGTCGGATATCTGGAGGGACTTCCGGTCGCCCAGAATCCCGGTATCCTGTCCCCGAAAGCCTTCCTGGATGAATGCATGCAGCATCGTTTCCCAAACCCCTACCTCGGGGATACCTGTCTGAGGCTCTGCACAGATGCTTCCCAAGGACTCGGCGTCCGCTTCGGTGTAACGATCCGCTCCTATATGGAGAAGGACGGGAATGCCTCCTGCCTCCGCGGGATTCCTCTGGCCATAGCCTGCTGGCTCCGGTACATGATGGCTGTGGATGATGCCGGAAATCCCTATGAACTGGCACCGGATCCGCTCAATGAGGAAATGTGCGCCTGCCTCAAGTCCGTCCGGCTCGGGCATCCCGAGAGTGTCACCGATCAGCTGAACAGCTTCCTGTCCAACGAAAACATCCTCTTTGTCAATCTCTTTGAAGCTGGCATTGCGGACGAAATCATCCGCCTGTTCAAAAAAATGCTTGCAGGGCCTGGTGCTGTGCGCGCCACTGTCCATACCGAAGTCACTTCCTGGTAATCAGAAACGCTTTCCAAGACGCTCCGGTTCCAGCCGGAGCGTCTTTTGTTCCGCTTCCTTCCTTCTGTCCATCCTTATTACAAATCGTCTGAAAGAACCGCGTTTTTTGAGTTAGCGTTTCCTAACTGGTATGTTTTTTTACCAGAAGCATCATACTTTCTCTTCACAAGCGGCAAAATATATGGTACCATCATGATGCAGCAAAGAGAGGACTCCAAGCCTGCCGTGACCCACGCGGCCAAGCAGGCCATTGAGTATTCCTGGCAACAGGGGTGCTTGCCGTTTGCGAAGGAGTTCGTAATCTCCCGCAGGAGATATGTATTGAAGCATATCTTTTTCTGGTATCCCTATTGTGTGGCCGCATGATGCGGACATTGGAAGGAGGCATCCCTAGGTATGAGTGAAGTCCAGGATCGCAAAAAGTTTCTCGATAAGGACTACACCCGTCGTCAGTTCCTCAAGATTTCAGGCAAGAGCCTTGCGGGACTGGCCATTTCCTCGTCTCTGCTGAATGTTCTGTGCGTATCGGAAAAATCCATCGCCGAGGACAAGGTCCGTGTATGGGCCTTCCCGCAGGGACTGCTTGTTGTAGATATGGACCGCTGCGTCGGGTGCCAGCGTTGCGAAATCAACTGCACGCTGACCAATGACGGCTGCTGCTCCAGCTACATCTCCAGGGTTAAGGTCACCAGAAATCTGTACAGCAGCCGCAATGGTCAGGGTCTGTATACAGAAGACAACTGGACCTACTTCCCGGACACCTGCCGTCAGTGCGAAGATCCTGCCTGTGGCAATGCATGCCCCATGCAGGCGATCTATGCCGATGAAAACGGCATTCGCCGTGTGGATACGGATAAGTGCGTTGGCTGCGGCGCCTGCGTACAGGCCTGCCCGTGGCA
>ONVN01000068.1 GCA_900321295.1 uncultured Eubacteriales bacterium | reverse complement strand
TTCAGCGGAAGCATCGGCCGGAACTTCAGCAGGAGCGTCAATCGGGGCTTCAGCAGAAGCATCGGCCGGAACTTCAGCAGGAGCGTCAATCGGGGCTTCAGCAGAAGCATCGGCCGGAACTTCAGCAGGAGCGTCAATCAGGGCTTCGGAGGAAGCATCGGCCTGAACTTCAGTAGGAGACTCAATAGGGGTCTCAGCAGGAGCATCGGTCGGCATTTCCACCGGGGCTTCAGTGGGAGACTCAGTCAGGGCCTCTTCTGTTGATTCTGCACTTGCAGCAGTTTCATCGTCTAATGGCTCGGAAACCGGCGCCGGAAGGGGAGAAAAATAGACCTGCAATTGGTCGATCGGTATTTCCGTGTTGGACGGATCAAATACGCTGATGATCAAGTTTGCGGAATCAGGCAGATACTGCTCGGGATAAGAAAGCAGAAAATCTGATGGCCCGTCGGAGAAGGAATAACTGTATTCGTGGTCGGGGTGTGAAATCATATACGATACAGAACTGATCGAAACATCCTCGGGAATCTGAATCCAGAAGATGGCCGCAGTGCTGGATTCTATTGGCATAGCGACAGCAGAAAATGAATTTCCTGTTTCATCCTGCCATTGAAATTCGATATTGTAGAGTGTCCAGTCATCCGAAGCGGAGGCAGAGCAAGACAGCAAAGTCAAAGCAAGGATGAAGGAAGTCAGCAGACTCATCAGCCTGCGAAATAGTTTCATAAAAGTCCCTCCCCAAAATGAAACGAATTATATATGGAAAACGGCATTACTCACCGTAAGCATCCCAAACGGCAGCAAATACTTTTCTGGAAATAGCACAGATATGATCATCAATCTTGTTGATACAGCCATTCGTCACCATAGCAAATACGAGAGAGCTTTCCGGATCAAAATACAAATTGGCAACAATATCTCCACTCATTCCCTGATGGCCGTAAATCATGCGGTCTTCAAGGAGGTTGTCAATGCGGTTGATACAGAGACCGTACGGAGAATCAATGGTGACGCATCCTTTGCCCTTTTGAGAGGACATCATCTCCTGAACAGTCTCTTCTTTCAGGATGCGGACCCCGTTCAGTTCCCCTCCGTTGAGAAGAAGCATTCCAAGGCGGCACAGGTCCTGTCCATTAATCCAAAGGCTGCCTACTGTTATACGGAAATGCATTTCAGGATTCACGGAAGGATCCCATTCATCCTGGAGGCTTGCTTTTCTGCCTGTTATAAGGCGCGTCCCACCGCGGTTGTAGATGTAGGTCACTTTGTCCGGTGTATCCACAAGTGTTGCATGATAGGCAGCGTCAATTCCAAGGGGCTTAAAAACATTTTCCTCCATGTAATCATTGATATTCTGGTTTGAGGCGATTTCGATCAGGCTGCCCATGATACCTGCACCAAAATTGGAATAGCGGTAGACTGTGCCGGGTTCTTCCTTATGAAAATTTCCGGTTTGCTTTTTGTCCGTGGATATCAGCTTTCGCAGGGGATTGCGAATTCGCGAATAGCCTCCGCCTACACTCAGCGAAGACGTATGTGTCATCAAACAGCGCAGTGTCAGACGACTTTTCGGATAATACGGATTTCGGACATCATATCCAAGATACTGCGAAATATCCGTATCCAGGTCGAGAAGTCCCTTCTCGACAAGCTGCATGACCCCAATTGCTGAGATCATTTTCGTAACAGAGGCAATCCGGAAATAGGTATCTTCATCAACCGGTTCTTTCTTGACGAGGTAGGCGTGTCCATAGTTGCGCTGATACAGAATTTGACCATCTTTGGCAACAACAAGAGTTGCACCTACAGTTTTGTGGGATTTGAAAATGGCACCTACTTTTTCATCAAGTTCAGGATTATCTTCCAGCGCAAATGAAGCAGTAACATTTACACATAGCAAAATACACAATATAACGGCAATCACATGTCGCACTCAACCATCTCCTAGCAAGAATATACATATTTTATCACTTCCGAATATATGCCACAAGAAGAAAATCTGATTGGAGATATAAACGCGCAAAGAAAAACCCTGCCAAAGCAGGGATTGAAAAGCATGACTATTATTCCTTGGTGGAAACAAATTCAATATGCAGCTGCATCCCGAGACCTTCGGCAATGCGCTCAAGAGTTCGAACAGATGGGTTTGCATTGCTTTGCTCCAGACGACTGATATCGGATTGAGCAATGCCGGTTTTGGCAGACAGATCCTTTTGGGTAAGACCGCACTTTTTCCGGGCCGTGGCGACAACCTGTCCAAGGGGGCATGGAACAGTATTCTTACAAGGATCATTGGTCATAGGCTTAACCTCCTGAAAGCTGCTCGAATTAATGATGATGGAAATGCGACCGGATCGGAATATCGTTGGAAAAAATAACTAAAAGTAATTACTATTTTTACAGCACAATTAGTCTACTCTAAGAGTCATGTTTTGTCAAATCCAAAAAAACCAAATATACATGCTTGATGTATTTTTATGAAAAACAAACAGAGGTATCTGGATAAAAATATGCATATCGACAATGTGTTGCAAAACGTGTCTGAAAGGCATGAAAAACAGTTAAAGAAGAAAATCGACAGAACAAGAAAAAGTGTTTCATTTATAAAATGCAACAGGTGTCCCATTCGGAAGACAGGTCGCAAAATGGAACAAAAATACATGCTGAAAAGAATCATTTGTCATTAGGGATTGATTCTCTGAAGTGCTGGCGCGATCAGCTGCGGGTCAGGGGAGGAATCGACTCTTCTCCAGGGAGGAGCAGGGGCGGAGAAGAACGGTATGGGCTGACCGGACAAAAAATGTGGCCCGCGTTCGGGCCACATTTCTGAATCATCGGTACTTTTTATTCTGCGCAAAGTCTAAGAAGTGCATTCGCATAGATCTTTGCAGAAAGGATCATCTTATCAAGATCAACATATTCATTGGCCTGATGAGCCAGGTCTTCATCACCTGGGAAACCTGCGCCAAATGCAACGCCCTGCTTCAGGACTTTTGCATATGTGCCGCCACCGGTGGATTCCGGTGCACCGGTCAGGCCGCTTTCTTCTGTGTAAGCCGCGAGGAGACATGTCACGAGCTCACTGTCTTCAGGTACATGATGAGGAGCCGTCATCTTAACGGAATCAATGGTGAATCCTGGAATATGTGCAATCAGCGTGTCCCGAAGATGTTCTAGGTCAGCTTCGATAGGGCAGCGATTATCGAAAGTGCAGTGGATTTCTCCGTTTCTGAGGTGAAGGATACCCATATTGCAGGTGAGCGGACCGGAAATGCGATCCTTGCAGGCAATGCCGAGAGAAGCACCGTTGTGCTCACAACCGTATACATCTGCGAGCGTGCGGATGGCTCCCTGGACACCAAGTTCCTTAAGAACAAGCAGCATCATACCGATTGCATTCCGGCAGCCTTCAGGATAAGCGGAATGACCGGGAATACCAGTTGCCGTAATACGAACGCCACGGTCTGTTATTTCTGCGCTGTAAGGCAGGCCGGTTTTTTCAGCATATGCACGAACCTTGGCGGCTATTTCTTCTCCGCCTTCAACGATTGCAACAGACTCGCCGGGAATCACATTGGTTCTCTCGCCGGTCATGAGCTCTTTTACCTGAAGGCCTTCAGAAGCGACTTTTGCATGGGCGGCTATCCCCAGCATGCCTTTTTCCGTGTTAATCAAAGGGAAGGATGCGTCAGGTGAGAAGCCGACCTCAGGCATCTGGGTATGAGAAGTATAGTAGTTCATATCTTCCCATCCGCTTTCTTCATCACAGCCAAGAATAAGGCGAATTGACCGGCGAAGAGGAATGCCAGCTTCCCGAATGGCTTTCATGGCAAACAGAGAACACAGGGCGGGACCTTTATCATCACCGGTACCGCGCGCATAGATCCTGTCTCCGACACGTGTGGGAACAAACGGATCTGTTTTCCAACCATCGCCTGCAGGAACAACATCAAGATGAGCAAGTACAGCAATCGCCTCGTCTGATGCACCCTGGAGCGTTACATCTCCGGCATATCCATCAAAGATCCGGGTTTCAAACCCCATGGCCTGGGCATCCTGCATGGCGGTATCGAGCATGCGGCGTACTTGAGGTCCGAATGGGGCATGTTCCTGCGGCTCAGCCTTCAGGGAAGGTATGCTCAGCCAACGGTTCAGCATGGTGGCATAGTCTTCTTTCCATGACTCCAAAAGCGCATTGACCTTTTCGTTCTGTGTTCTGTTCATGAGAACCCCTTCTTTCTGTATTTTCTTTTGAAAACAATGTCGACAAAGCCTTCTTTATGCATTTCGCGGATCATTGGAATGACGTTTCGGGGCATCAGGATCAATGTATTCAATTTCCAAGCGTTCGAATGGAACACTTTCCAGAAAAGCATCCGGGAGAAAACGGGTCTGTCCGAAATCTTCCCATTCTTTCTGATTCTTTTCCAGCCAGATCGGAATGGCAATATCCAGTTTGTGCAGTGCGGCTTCAAGTGCTTCCTGAGGCTGATTTCGTGAACAGGGTTCGACGACCTGCTTATCAATGCGATGATGCCGGATGGTTCGCACCCAAAGGGCAGTGGCCATACACATCAGCTCCCTTCCTCACTGTTTTGAAAATCAGTATGCATTATGACATGAACAGGATGGAGATGCAAGTCCGGGATCAAACATGCAGGATAAAGACATATTTCATCATGGAGCGTGTTGTGGTATACTACGTTGCAGAAATCTACATTTTCATTTGGAGGCAGCATTATGAAATATGGGTTTTTTGACGATGCAGCACGAGAGTATGTTATCCAAACTCCCCGTACGCCTTACCCGTGGATCAATTACCTGGGCTGTGAAAAGTTTTTCGGCCTGATCAGCAATACAGCTGGCGGCTACTGCTTTTACAGGGATGCACGCCTTCGCCGTATTACCCGTTACCGTTATAACAATATGCCGGTGGATAATGGCGGCAGGTACTTCTACATCAAAGACGGCGATACAGTCTGGAATCCTGGTTGGAAACCGATGAAAACGGAACTGGACAGTTACAGCTGCCGCCATGGGATGGGTTACACGGTGATCCGTGGTGAAAAGAATGATGTTGTATGTGAGGCATGCTTCTTTGTTCCTCTCTCGGAAAATGCTGAAGTTCATCATATCACGCTGACAAACCAGGGGAATGCGGACAAGGATCTGATTCTGACCAGCTTTGTGGAATTCTGTCTGTGGAACGCACAGGATGACATGCTGAATTTCCAGAGAAACTTCTCCACTGGAGAAGTGGAAATTGAAGACGGTGTGATCTACCATAAGACGGAATACCGTGAGCGCCGTAACCATTATGCTTTCTATGGTGTCAATGTACCAGTTGACGGATATGATACCGACATGGAAACGTTCCTGGGCCTCTATAACGGATTTGATGCCCCGCAGAGTGTAACAACGGGAAAAATGGGGAATTCTGTTGCATCCGGCTGGCAGCCGATGGCATCGCATCAGATCAAGGTGCATCTGGCTCCAGGAGAGAAGAAAACGTTCAACTTTGTTCTGGGCTATTGTGAGCTGCCGCAGGAGGAAAAGTTTGCTTCTCCCGGCGTCATCAACAAAAAGCCGGCAAAGGAGATTCTTGCCCGGCTGCATACCGATGAGCAGGTCGAAGAGGCTTTTCAGAAGCTGCATGCACACTGGGATGGCCTGTTTGGACAATATGAACTGCAGACGGATGATGAGAAGCTCTCCCGGATGGTCAACATCTGGAATCCGTATCAGTGCATGATCACCTTTAATATGAGCCGCTCAACGTCCATGTTTGAAAGCGGTATCGGACGCGGCATGGGTTTCCGGGATTCTTCCCAGGATCTTCTGGGCTTTGTTCATCAGATTCCTGAAAGGGCACGGGAACGTATCCTGGACATTGCGGCAACACAGTTCCGGGATGGCGGCTGCTATCATCAGTATCAGCCGCTGACCAAGAAAGGCAATAATGAGATCGGCGGAGGATTCGGAGACGATCCTCTCTGGCTTATTGCGGGAACGGCTGCCTATATCAAGGAGACAGGGGATTTTGGCATTCTTCAGGAGGCAACCCCGTATGACTGCAACGAAAAGGACTGCGGAACGCTCCTGGAACATCTGGAAGTTTCTTTCGGACATGTACTGAATAACAGGGGCCCCCATGGACTGCCTTTGATCGGAAGAGCAGACTGGAATGACTGTTTGAATCTGAACTGCTATTCCGAGACACCGGATGAAAGCTTCCAGACCTACAGCAATCCCAATGGACCAGATGAACATGTGGCTGAGTCGGTGCTCATTGCCGGAATGTTTGTTGCCATCGGGCCTGAACTGGTTGCGATTGAAAGACATCTCGGAAGAAATGAACAGGCTGACGCACAGCAGAAAGCAATCGATGATATGCGCCAGGCTGTTCTCAGGGATGGCTGGGACGGCGAGTGGTTTGTCCGTGCTTATGATGCCATGGGCCATAAGGTCGGAAGTCATGAGAACAAGGAAGGAAAGATCTTTATTGAAAGCCAGGGCTATTGTGTAATGGCAGGCATAGGCACAGACGACGGAAAAGCAGAGAAGGCACTGGAAAGCGTTGCACGTTACCTGGAGACTGAGCATGGCATCATGCTCCTGCAGCCAGCCTATACGGAGTATCACAAAGAGCTGGGAGAAGTCAGCAGCTATCCGATGGGTTATAAGGAAAATGCTGCCGTTTTCTGTCATAATAATCCATGGATCATTGCTGCAGAAACGGTTCTCGGACATGGAGACCGTGCTTTCTCGCTTTACAGCAGGATTGCTCCTGCCTACCGGGAAGAGATTTCTGACCTCCATAAAATGGAACCATATGTTTACAGTCAGATGATAGCAGGCAGAGATGCAAAGAATTTCGGACAGGCAAAGAACAGCTGGCTGACAGGAACAGCAGCCTGGAATTTCCATGTGATTTCACAGTGGATTTTGGGAATTAAGCCAGACTGGGAAGGACTGAAAATCGATCCATGCATTCCGCATACCTGGGATGGCTATACGGTACGGAGATCCTTCCGCGGAGCACGGTATGACATTGAAATCCGGAATCCCGGGCATGTATGCCGCGGGGTTGCACGCATGACATTGAATGGTCAGGCGGTTGATGGCAATGTGCTTCCTGTTCTCCCCGCAGGGACCGAAGCAAAAGTTGTGGTTGAACTGGGCTGAAGATTTCCGGAGTCAAGGGCACAGGACAGATATGGGTGCTCTATCACGGAAACAAAAGCAGTGTACGTGAAAAAAACATCCGGAAAACCGGAGAATACGTGACAGATGCCACATTAAAATGTTACAATCGATGCACTCTCCCTGCGAGAGTGCATTTTTCGATGTGATCTGTTTGAAGAAAGATCGGACTAAGGCAGTGAGAAGAGGACAGATGACTGCTTGAAGCTAAAAGAATTGTGCGGAAGCTGCAGGAGGATGACCCGGAATGAAGATTTTCATCAGCGCTGATATCGAAGGCACAGCATTCACGACCTATTGGGATGAAACCGAGCTGAAAGAGGGCGTTTATGCCCGTGCTGCCTTGGAAATGACAAGGGAAGTGCGTGCTGCCGTGGATGGAGCGCTGGCAGCCGGAGCAGATGAGATTGTAGTCAATGATGCACATGACTGGGGAATCAACGTTGACCCGAATGAGATGCCTGAATGCGCAGAACTGATACGCGGGTGGAGCGGAAGCCCCATGTCCATGGTGGATGGAATTGATGAATCCTTTGACGCTGCTATGTTTGTGGGTTGGCATGCTGCAGCCGGGCGATACGGAAACCCTCTCTCACACACTATGTCAACGAAAACGACCAAGGTAACACTCAATGATCTTCCCTGTTCAGAGTTTCTTCTGTATTCCTGGGCATGTGCTATGAAAGGTGTGCCCACAGTATTCCTGGCGGGAGACAAGACACTGATTGATGACAGTGCAGGACTGCATCCTCTGCTGCGCACGGTTGCCGTGAAGAGCGGCTGGGGCGGGTCGACTCACTGTCTGTCACCTGCCAGGGCACAGAGGCTGATCCGGGAGACAAGTGAAGCAGCGCTTCGCCAGGATCTGAGCAGGGGATGCATTTCACTTCCTGATCATTTTACACTTCGGATTACCTATAAAGAGCAGAGAAATGCTGTGCGCTATTCTTATTATCCGGACTGCAGGCTGCTTGAGGACAATACCATAAGTTTTGATACCGATGATTACATGGCTCTTCTGACAGCTGTAAATTTCTGCCTGTGAGCATCAACATCCGAAAGGCGGTAAACCATGTTTCGTATTATGTCAGCCGATGAGGCCATCAGTCTTGTACGGGACGGTGACTGTATCTGCGTTAATTCCTTCGTAGGGATTGAAAGCCCTGTAGAGCTGCATGAAGCGCTCTTCAGACGATATCAGAATACTCATTCCCCTAAACACCTGACGATCATTTCCAGTGCAGGGTTTGGTGTCTGGGATGAAAACCGGAATGCGGAAGGATATATCCGCGAAGGTGCAGTGGACCGATTAATCTGCGGCCATTTCGGGGCCATGCCGAGCACCAAGAAAATCATTCTGGAGAATCGCTTTGAAGCCTATAACCTCCCACTTGGATGCATTTCTCATGCCATCCGTGCCCAGGCAGGGGGGCTTCCCGGCGCACTTTCCAAAGTGGGACTGAATCTGTTTGTTGATCCCAGACAGGAAGGTCCTGGCATCAACCAGATTTCGACGGACAGCTCTTTTGTAAAACTTGTGGAAGTGGAAGGGGAAGAATACCTCTATTACAAACTTCCCAAGATTACGGTCACGATGATCAAGGGTACGGCTGCAGACCGGAAGGGGAATATCTCCTTCGACGACATGTATATGTCTGGCGATGCCCTTTCAATCTGTCAGGCGACGAAAAGCAATAAAGGAATTGTCATTGTCCAGGTGGACCGCATTGTGGACCAGCCTTCCAGACCGAGAAATGCCATTATTCCGGGATGCCTTGTGGATGCCATTGTTGTACAGGAACCGGAGCAGAAGGAAGATGCTCTGAAGGCACTGACAGGAAGCTTTGAAATCCGATATGAGGACTGGCTGGGATGGACGGAAAAGCTGGAAGCGGTGACAGCAGGTCATCGTCCCCAGACCACGGCGAGTCATATCATTGCGGAACGGGCAGCCAGAGAACTGCATAAAGAGGACATCGTCAATATCGGAATCGGAATTCCGGAATTGATCTCACACTATGCCAAGCAGGACGGGATGCTCGACCATATTACGCTTACGGTCGAGTCAGGCGGCATCGGAGGATTTCCTGCCTCGGGAAAGTTCTTCGGGGCGATGATTGGTGCTGCTTCTGTATACGATATGTCGAACCAGTTTGACCTCTATAACAGCGGCGGGCTGGATATCTGCTTTATGGGAGCACTGGAAGTGGACAAGTACGGCAATGTCAATGCACACCGCGGACCTGGGGCCTACGCTGGAATCGGTGGTTTTGCGAATATTACGGCAAAAACCCCGACCGTTGTTTTCTGCATGACCTTTAATACCAAAGGACTCCAAGTATCGCTGGCAGATGAGGGTGTTCTGGTGGAAGAAAACGGAACGGTTCCCAAGTTTGTGGAGAAAGTGCGTTCGATCAGTTTTTCTGCAAAAAACGCGGTGGCGAATGGACAGAAAGTTCTGTATATTACGGAAAGATGTGTTTTCATTCTGACACCCCGTGGACTCAAACTGCTTGAACTGTATCCGGGTGTTGATCTGCAGAGGGATGTGCTGGATCTTCTGCCATTTGAAATCGAATATTAAGCTGTGACGCGAAAACGTCTAAGGAAACCGGTCTTCAGCGGTCCTTGAAAGTGGACCATGAAACCGGTTTTTTCCGTATCTGGATTCCGGATAAATCAACTGCCGATCAGAGAAACACCTTCAAAGCAATGGCAGACAACGATTTGTCACACAAGGGAGAAAAAATTCCGAATAGAACAAATTTTTCTTCATTTCATGCAGGAAAAAGAAAAGGCGTGACGAATATATAGGGTACAACCAAAGGAAAAGAATAGATGAGCATTTCCTAAGGTAGTGATTGAGAAGAAAGAGGGTGCTTCCGATGGCACATTGGTTGACGCGGAGGCGGCAATCTATCTAACAGCTGCCTTCGCATGAGCGTTCATGCCGAAAGGAGCTAGAGTATGAAATTATCGATTCAGGCCCGTAACATGGCCGTTACCCCAGGTATCACGCAACGTATTGAACGGAAGACGGCACGGATGAGCAAATATCTTCTGCCGGATACCGAGATGCAGATCAAGATGCGCAAAGACAAGAATGATCTCCGAATTGTTGAAATCACTGTTCCAATGGGAAACAATGTGATCCTGCGCTCCGAGAGCGCTGCAGAGGGGAATCTGTTTGCTGCGATTGATGATGCACTCACCAAGATGGAAAGGCAGATCCACCGTCATCGTTCCAAACTGAGCAAGAGACTGCGTGATGATGCGTTTGCTGCAGAACCCGAATACATCGAAGAAGACGAAAGCGAAGGTGTTCTTGAAGTAGTGCGCCGTAAGACCTTCCCTGTACGCCCAATGTCAGTGGAAGACGCGGCAATTCAGATGGAGTTGTTGGAACATAGCTTCTTTGCTTTCGTAAACATTGAAACAGAACGCATCAATGTGCTGTACCAGAGAAAGGACGGCGGACTGGGATTACTCGAGCCCGAGGCATAATGAACGCACTGGTTCCCCCAAAAAAGAAGGGGTGATGCCTATAGTGGCAATCAGAAAGATGGAAGAAAGCTAATTAACATAAAGGACTGACCTATCACGGTTTCCCGGGGAGGACAGAGCAATCTGTTCCTCCCTTTGTTGTTTGACTTTTATACTTCTGGAATGTATTATTGGGTTGCTTATTCCATGTGAAGATCACCTGCTTTATGACAGACTTTGGGGAGAATGAAATGATGAATCTGTATGTGCTGGGAATGAATGGACCTTTTCCTGAACCAGGAGGTGCGACAAGCGGTTATCTGCTCGTTTCCGGAAAGACAAAGATCAGTATGGACCTCGGCAGCGGAACATTGCAGCGTTTGACAGAACTGATGGAACCAGCTGATCTGGATCTGCTGTTTTTCACGCACTGGCATTATGATCATTGCTCGGATGTTCTGCCGCTGCTGTATCGCCTTCAGGCGTCTGGAAGAAAGCTTTCCGTGATGGGCCCTGCCGATGAAGCATCACCGATCCGGGCAATTCTGGAAAAGGATCCACAGGTTCATCTTCAGACCGCTGCACCAGGGGACTGCATTGAGGTGTCGGGGCTCAGAATTCAGGTGTTCAGAGCAGTACACCCTGTTCCGGCGCTGATGCTCCGTATATCGGACGGCGAACATACGATGTGCTATACCGGCGATACCAACCTTCAGGAGAATCTCTTGGCCTTCGCACAGGATGCTGATCTGCTTCTGGCGGACGGTCTCTTCACGGAGAAAACCTGGGGGGAAACCAAACCCCATCTATCAGCGAAGCTCTGTGCAGGACTGGCCCGAGATGCCGGTGTGCGCAGGCTCGTGATCACACATCTCAATCCATTTATTGATAAAGGGACGCTGCTTCAGGAGGCACGGCAGGCATATCCTGCTTCCGAACTGGCACAGGCAGGCATGTGTTATCAGATCGGGGATGAAGGGTAAGGCATGGAGAGAAGGGAACTCGAAAAACAGATACAGGGGCATCATCTGAGCGGCGTCTACCTGTTTGATGGTACGGAAGAATATCTGAAAAAGAAAGCATTGAATGACATGATTCGGCTTGTCTGTGAGGGAGGACTAGAAGAATTGAACTCCACCACCCTGGACAATCCGGACGTGGATGAGCTGATTGCGGCCTGTGAGACAATTCCGTTTATGAGTGAGAAACGGATTGTTATAGTTCCGGATGCAGCATATCTTACGGGGCGTGCAGAAGCCGAGGACAAGCTGAAGGACTACCTTGTTCATCTCCCGCCGTTTTGCGTTCTTGTTTTCTACTGCCATGGAAAAGTTGATGCCCGAAAGGCGCTTGTAAAACAGATTGCGAAACTGGGTGCGTATGTCACTTTTTCAGCCATGGGTGACAGTGAACTGAATATGTGGATCTGCGAAAGGTTTCGTGAAGCAGGAAAAAACTGCAGTCCACAGGTTGCCTCACAGCTGGTCTTTGTTGCCGGGTCGGATGCGACCCTGCTGATGGGAGAGATCGGGAAACTGGTTGGACACAGCGGGGAACATGCAGATATTTCAATGGAAGACATTCAGGCGGTGACAACACGTTCCTCAGAATATGCTGCATTTGAGATTGTCAACGCGGTGATGGATAACCAGGAGAGCAGGGCATTTTCCCTGATGCGGGATATGCTTGCTGCCGGCGAAAGCCGTATCGGTATTCTTGCAATGCTCGAAAGGCAGTACAGAATGCTGCAGCATACGAGCATTATGCGCTATGAGAAAAAAACAACCGATGAAATGGCGGCTCTGCTTGGTGCAAAAACGTTTGTTGTCAACAAGTATCTTCAGCAGCTTCGGCATATTACACCGGGACAGGTCAGAGATTCCGTAAAATTATGCATTGAAACAGAGTTCCGGATCAAATCAGGTCAACTGAATCAGGACGGCGCTCTGGAAGCAATGATGATTAAATTGTTTGAAATGAGGCGCAAAACAGTTCAATAGCAGAAGGAGGAAGAGTACATGGCCAGCAGTAAACTGGGAACACTGATCAAAGAGGCACGAACCAATTCGGGTCTGACACAGGAGAAACTCGCTGCAAAAATAGCAGGCGTTTCGGCAAATGACGTCTCAAAAATGGAGCGTGGAGAACTGGTTCCAACCCAGGATGTCCTAAAGAAAATCGCCAAAATCACTGGCGTAACGCAGGCTTCCCTTATCGAGGCTTCCAAGACGGCGAAAACACCTGCCACAGCAGCCAAGAAACCTTCCAGCAGTGCAAAGAAGCCATCGTCCAATGCCAAGACATCCTCTTCCGGGAAGACTGGAAGCACATCTGCGGCTACGACAAGCGTCAAACTGACGGCAGCCGAGAAGAAACTCCTGGAAGCCTACAGGAAGGCAGACAGCCAGACCAAAAAGGCGGCAATGAAAGTCTTGAACGGGGAAAGCAATTCAATTCTGGACACAATTCTTGGGACAGGTGTGTCAGGATCATTGGGAGATGCTGCGTCTTCGCTGACCGAGAATCTTGTTGGTGGTCTGGTGAGCGGTCTTCTGGGCAATCTGGGCAAGTGAAAGGTCAGAAACGCCACAGCAAAAAGGCTTTGAGTCGGCTTTACAAAATATAGCTATGGCGATATAATGACTTTACCACGCACGGGAGGACGGTCCATGTTCAACATTGGTGCAGCGGAGTTAATCCTGCTTTTGTTAATAGCCTTTATTGTGGTTGGTCCCAAAGATCTGCCCAGAATTGCAAGGTTTCTGGGAAGACTCGTTCGCAGGGCACGCACGATTATCAAGGAAATCAAGACAGAGACTGGTTTTGATGAAGTTGAGGCGGAGCTGAACGAAACGAAGAGGGATATTGAAAAAACCATGAAAGATGCCGACATTCGGGAAGAACTGAAGGCGACCAAGAAAGAACTGGATGACGAAATGAAGAACGTCCGAAAAGGGGCAGATGTTTCTGCCGAGATGCGTGAAACAAAAAAGGAAATCAAGGAATCGCTGAAACCCTCAGGGAAAGAGAAATGATCGGGAAATACTAGGACTACCCACAATTGAGGAGGATATCCAAATGAGACTTGGTACGACGGAAATCATTCTTATTCTTGTTCTTGCACTGGTGATTTTTGGCGGCGGAAAACTGGCTGGTGTCGGCAAGGCACTTGGTACGAGTATCCGCGAATTCAAGAAGGAAGTCAAAGATCCTGAAGAATCCGCAAAAGAGGAAACAAAGGAAGACAAGAAAGAATGAGAAAAGCCCGGTCTGGGCAGTTTCTCGTTTAGAGGTTTTCCATGGCAAAGAATAATATTGATCAATCCAATCAGCATGATATGGAAGTGGAATCCAAGACAAGTTCTTTGATGACACATCTTCTTGAGCTGCGTAAGCTGCTGATTCTCTGCGCAGTTGCGATTGTTATCGGTTTTGCAGTAGGATTCTATTTCCTCTGTCCGGCCGTCATGGACTTTATCATGAAGCCGATCAGTGCACGCGGGATCGAAGTGATTTACACAGCGGTGTCAGAAGCACTCACGACTCAGTTTAAAGTCTCACTGATCATTGGTATCGTGCTGGCGAGTCCGTTTATTGTCTGGAGGCTGTGGTGCTTTATCAAGCCTGCGCTTTACGAGCATGAGATCCGTCTGATCCGTGGCTTGTTTCTGCTGGCACTGCTGCTCTTCCTGATCGGGATCGCGTTCTGCTACCGATATGTATATAATCTCGCAATTGATTTTTTCCTGGTGGCAGGCGAAAATCTGGCAACGCCCATGTTGTCCATTGACAAATATGTCGGTTTTCTCTTCTCCTTTCTGCTTCCGTTTGGCATTGTGTTTGAGCTGCCGGTAGCACTGTATATTGCCGCGCATATGGGTTGGGTAAAATACGAGCAGATGGCGAAAGGAAGAAAGTTTGTTTTCTTCGGTATTTTTGTTATGGCTGCTGTCCTGACGCCACCCGATGTTGTGTCTCAGGTTATGCTAGGTGTTCCCATGTATGTTCTCTATGAGATCGGTGTCCAGGTTGTACGGATAACAAAACCAAAACGAAAGATCGAATCATAAAAGGCTGGTTTCAGCCTTTTTCTTTTGCCTCGAATTGAAGGCTTGTGGGCCTGAAAGGAACGACCGGGATCTCTGGAGAACATAAAAACAGCCGATATCGTTTGATACCGACTGTTTCATAGCAGAAAAAGGATGGATTTTTTATCGTTTGATGGTAAAGACTTCTTCAGCATGCGCGGGTGTTTTGCGTCCAAATGCATCATGGCCATCAAAATACCGGCGGATCCGAATGGTATCCTTGTCAATAACTTCAGCTTCACATTTGCCATAACGCAGAACATGAGAGCGTCTGCGATGGTTCAGACGTGAGCGGACATACTTTTGCAGTTCTGCATCTTCCTTGCCCCAGGGATAGGGCCTGCGGCAGAAGGGGTCTGCGGTTCCGGTCATGCCTGCTTCATCACCATAGTACACAGTGGGACAGCCGGGCAGTGCACACAGAATATCAAGGCAGGTCTTATAACGTGCAGAAGCGAGCGCATATTCTTCAGGCGTCAGTCGCATATCCCGCTGCTCGGCCTTTGTCATTCCTTCACCTTCGCGGCCGATCAGGGCATTGAATGCACGGGAACGATCATGGCTTCCGAGAAGATTCATCAGGGAGTACCGGAACTGCACCGGATAGACATCGGCCTGGTGCCGGATGAGCCGGACAAGCTTTTCGGCTGTATCTTTGCCGGAGACAAAATCCAGAATGGCTGTGCGGAGCGGATAATTCATCACAGAATCCATGGTGTCGCCTGTACAATAGCAACGCATCTCGCCATAGGCAACCTTATTGCTTGCATCTTCCCAGACTTCTCCAAGCACTACAGCATCTCTCCGAGCTTTTTTTGCCGACTGACGCAGTTTACGGAGAAAATCCATAGGGAGTTCATCGGCAACATCCAGACGCCATCCACATGCACCGCGCCGGATCCAGGAAGGAACGATGCCATCCTGATCGTTGAACATGAACGCCTGATATTCCGGGTTCTCTTTCCGGACTTCCGGAAGATTCTTGAACCCCCACCAGCATCGGTATTTATCCGGGAAGTGCTCAAAGGTGTACCAGTCGTAATACTTTGAGTCTTTTCCCTGATAGGCGCCTTTTTCCGGATAATGCTCGTAATCATTGAAGTAGATACTGTCCTCACCGGTATGTGAGAAAACGCCGTCAAGCATTACATGCATGCCAAGCTCTTCTGCTTTTCTGCACAGCTCATCAAACTCTTCCTGTGTTCCGAGAAGAGGGTCAATTTTTGTGTAATCGCCAGTATCATATCGATGATTGGAGTAGGCTTCAAAAATCGGATTCAGATAAAGAATCTCAATTCCAAGATCATGGAGATATCCAAGCTTCTCCATAATCCCCGTCAAGGTGCCGCCGTAAAAGTTGTTGACACAGTTGACCATGCATTTCGGGTCAGGCTTGATCATCAGGTCCTCGTTCCATTTCTGGAATTTACGGTTGTCTCTGGTATCAACGGATTTTGTTGGTGCTTTGCAGAAACGGTCCGGAAAGATCTGATAGATGGTAGCACCATGCATAAATGCAGGGGTTCGGTAGTTTTCATTGAAGATGGTAATCTGAAAGGAATGGAGCCCATCTTTGAAAACTTTCCCTTCACCGCCGCGTCCATCGTCTGGGGCGCCGTATCGGATGACTTTTCCGTCCGGGAGGTACACAATAAAATCATACCAGAGAAGACCTGTTTCTTTGGGAAGAGCGAGTTCATATGACCATGTATCCTCATCACGCAGCATGGGGTACGCACGTTCTTCATGAACCCATGTGCGCAGAACAACGGAAACGGCTTCGTCGGAAAGAAAGCGAATCGTAACCTTCGTTCCTGCCGGAGCTGGTCCGGCAGGTGAACGAAAGAGAGGCTGATGAGAGTTGTGAAGCATCATGGTGATACCATCATCTACTTTCGAAATTCATACAAAAGGTGCCTGCCGCACCGTGGAGATGTGTCAGGCGCCTATGGATCGGCTGCAGATTATTTGGTGGAATCAAGAGGAGAAAGATGCCAGATTTTATCATTGTATTCGCGGATTGTGCGGTCAGAGGAGAAGAAGCCTGCCATGGCAGTATTGATCACTGCCATCTTCAGCCACTTATCCTTGTTGGCATAATCAGCATTCACTCTTCTCTGTGCCATGGAGTAGGAGCCGAAATCCTTCAGCACGAAATACGGATCGGCCATGGAACCATATTCACCCATGAGAAGGGAATGATAAAGATCCTGGAGAACAGCACCGTTATTGGGGAAGAGCGTTCCATCAATCATCTGTGTGAGAGCAAGACGGACTTCGCTGTTGGACTCAAAGATGGTCATCGGATTGTAGTTGCGCTCACGGTACATATCACGGACTGTATCCGAACGCATACCGAAGATATAAATGTTGTCCATGCCTACCTGCTCGGCAATTTCAACGTTGGCACCATCCATGGTTCCGATGGTGACAGCACCGTTGATCATGAACTTCATGTTGCCGGTACCACTGGCTTCCTTGGAAGCCGTGGAGAGCTGTTCGGAGAGATCCGTTGCAGGGATCAGAACCTCTGCGCTGGAAACATCATAGTTTTCGACAAACACAACTTTCAGGAACTTGCGTGCCCTGGGATGATTGTCAATCAGACGGCTCAGTGCATTGATGAAACGGATGATCTGCTTGGCACGATAATATCCGGGACTGGCCTTCGCGCCAAAGAAGAAGACACGGGGCTCCATGGTAAAGGAGTCATTGGACACAATGCGGTTATAAAGAACCAGAATATGCAGTGCGTTGAGCATCTGGCGTTTGTATTCATGCAGACGCTTGGCCTGGGTGTCGAACATGAAGGTCGGATCGACATCCACATTCTGACGTTCCTTGAGCATCTTGACGAGACGCTGTTTGTTATGGAGCTTGATCTCGGCAAACTTGTCACGGAATGCCTTGTCTTCCGCAAATGGCCTCAGTTCGGAAAGAAGTTCAGGTTCATGAATCCACTTGGTCCCGATCGATTCATTGATCAGACTGGTCAGCTCAGGATTGCAGCTCATCAGCCAGCGGCGATGGGTAATACCATTTGTGATGGCACTGAATTTTTCGGGCATGATCAGGTTGTAATCATGGAAAGTCTCTTCTTTGAGAATATCACCATGCAGCTGGGATACGCCATTGACAGAGTGCGTCATGGCGACACATAGATTGGCCATATGAACCTGATCATAGCTGATGATGGCCATCTTGCCGATGCGTTCCCACTGACCGGGGAAAGCGTCCCATAGTCTGGCACACAGACGGCGGTTCATTTCCTCAAGAATCATATAGATTCTGGGAAGCTGCTGTTTGACCATGGCTTCCGGCCACTTTTCAAGGGCCTCAGCCATGATGGTATGGTTGGTATAGGCGATGCTTCTTTCAACGATATCAGCGGCTTCATCCCATCCGAGACCTTCTTCATCAATGAGGATACGCATCAGTTCAGGAATGGCTAGGCCGGGATGCGTATCATTGATGTGAATGCATACTTTGTCAGGGAAGAGTTCAAAATGATTGCCGTGAAGCTTTTTGAAGTCTTTGATGATGTACTGAAGTGTTGCGGAAGTGAAGAAATAGTGCTGCTTGAGACGGAGCATTTTTCCTTCATAGTGATTGTCTTCAGGATAAAGTACCTTGGAAATGACTTCTGCGAGTTCAATCTCTTCAGACGCCTGGGCGTATTTTCCCTGACCAAAGGAAGAAAGGTCGATCCTCTTCTTGGAGCGGGCAGACCAGGTGCGGAGCACATTGACGTTTTCTGTGTTATAGCCGACGATGGGCATATCATAAGGAACAGCTTCCACCGTATAGTAGTCACGGTGGACGTACTTTGTGACACCGTCTTCGTCAACTGTATCTACATGACCGCCGTAATGAACCTCGCAGGCATCTTCCATGACAGCCATTTCCCACACGTTGCCATTATCCAGCCAGGAATCAGGCAGCTCGACCTGCTGTCCGTCCACGATTTTCTGACGGAAGAGGCCATATTCATAACGGATGGTACAGCCCATGGCGGGAAGATCCAGGGAGGCAAGGGAATCCAGAAAGCATGCAGCCAGACGGCCAAGACCGCCGTTGCCCAGACCGGGTTCAGGCTCTTCCTTCAGAATATCGTCAAGATTGATTCCCAGTTCAGAAAGGGCATCACGGTATTCTTTGGTGGAGACAAGATTCAGCATATTGCAGTACATGCTGCGTCCCATAAGAAATTCAACGGAGAGATAATACAGACGCTTGGATTTGTTGCTCTTCCGTTCTTCACGGGAGACAATAAACTTCTGCATAATCTGGTCACGGACTGTTGATGCGACTGCTTTATAGATCTGCTGTTCGCTGGCATCCTCGATGGAGCGTCCATTGTATCTTTGGAGCTTGCCGATAATCGATTCCTTGATGGAATCTTTGTCAAATTTCGTGGCAGGCATTCTAATCCTCCTATACCATTTCATGCGTGCTCGTATATACACGCAACAGGTAATATACTCCGTTGGAAGCGTTGGCGCAAGTCTTTTTCAAGATTCGTCCGACCAAAAAACAGCCAGTCGCGAAAAGAACCCTTTACAAATAAGGGAAGTAGACCACAATAGACATGATAATTTCTTTTGCCTTTTCTTCGCACTGAGGCGTTCCTGCCTGCAGGAGCCGGAGACAGAAAAACCGAGGCAAAAGAAAAACAGCAGGTCGGTGTGATCCGCCCTTGTCAAGTAGACACTAAAAATATCCAAAGTACCATTATGACACCCTGCCCCCAGCGACAGGGTGTTTTCGCTTGAACACATTTTCACACCGTTAATGCTATTAACATAATATGTTGCCCAAACCTGCGTAACCGACCTCCTCAAAGGAGCGGAAGAGCGTTTATGCTCACGCCGACGGGGTGGGGCCCCCGGAAGGCGGGAGACAAAGTATGCCGCCCTATAGAGCGGCAGTAAGTCAGAGAACTAAAAGCATCGAATTATGACCATAGGCGTGATGAAAT
>ONVN01000096.1 GCA_900321295.1 uncultured Eubacteriales bacterium | reverse complement strand
GCAGCTTATGTGGGGGAAAAAGCATGGAAAAGGCAAAAGTGTTTTTTACGGATTTCAGGACGGTCGTCGGTGTTTCCCAGTGCGCGAAGCTGCAGAAGCTCTGCCGGGCTGCCGGTATTGCCAATATTGATTTTGCCGGCAAATTTGTTGCCATTAAGATGCATTTCGGTGAACTGGGCAACTGTGCCTATCTTCGTCCGAACTATGTCAAGGCGGTCGCCGACCTGATCAAGGAACTGGGCGGTATTCCTTTCCTCACTGACTGCAACACGCTCTATCCGGGCAGCCGGAAAAATGCCGTTGATCATCTGACGAATGCGGAACTCAATGGCTTCAACTCGGTGACAACGGGATGTCATGTCATTATCGGCGACGGTCTCCGCGGGACCGATGATGTGGAAATCCCGGTACCCAACGGTGAATTCTGCAAAACGGCTCTTATCGGGCGGGCTGTCATGGACGCGGATATCCTGATCTCGCTTTCCCACTTCAAGGGCCATGAATCCACCGGATTCGGCGGTGCCTGCAAGAACATCGGCATGGGCTGCGGAAGCCGGGCCGGAAAAATGCACCAGCATAACGAGGGTATGCCCAGGGTCAGCCAGGAGATCTGCCGCGGATGCGGACGCTGCGCCAAGGAATGCGGCAGCGATGCGATCTACTATGATGAAAACCACAAGGCACATATCAATCCCGATCTGTGCAAGGGCTGCGGACGCTGCATCGGCGCATGCTCCTTTGATGCAATCGAGAACATCAACGAATCCGCAAACGAGCACCTCTGCTGCAAAATCGCGGAGTATACCCATGCCGTATGCTACGGAAGACCGTGTTTCCACATCAGCCTGATCATGGACGTTTCCCCGAACTGTGACTGCCATGATGAAAATGATGCCCCGATCCTGCCCAACATCGGCATGCTGGCCTCCTTCGATCCGGTTGCCCTTGACCAGGCGTGTGTGGATCTGTGCCAGAAGGCGACACCGTTCCGCAACAGTCAGCTCGGCGACAACCTGGCGAAACCGGACTGGCACCATCATCATGATCACTTTATGGACAGCAACCCGAACGTACGCTGGAAGGAAACGCTTTCCCACGGAGAGAAAATCGGCCTGGGCACCCGGGAATATGAACTCCATGTCATCCGTTAATTGCTTTCTGGGACGGCCGGCTTCGGACATTTTCTGCAGACAGGTGCTTGCATTTCGGTCCGGCAGCGGGTATCCTCTAGACAACAGAAAAAAGAATCGCAGGAGGGAAGCACTATGTTGCTGATTCAGGGCGGCCTGGTCAAAACCATCACGGGTCCGGACCTGCTCAAAGGGCAGATCCTGATTGATGACAACGGAAAAATCGCTGCAGTTGGGATGGATCTGGAAATCCCGGAAGGCACGGAAGTCTACAATGCCGAGGGATGCATCATTACGCCCGGTCTGATGGACGCACACACCCATATCGGACTGGATGAGGAAGCGATCCGCTGGGAAGGCGCTGACTATAATGAAATGTCCGATCCTGTCACACCGGACATGCGGGGTATTGACGGCATCAATCCCCAGGATGAAGCCTTCCGTCTCGCACTGGAAGGCGGCGTAACCGCGGCCGTAACCGGACCGGGATCGGCCAATGTACTCGGCGGCACCTTTGTGGCCATCAAGCTTTACGGTGACGTGGTGGATGACATGGTACTGAAAAATCCGGCAGCCATGAAAGCGGCTTTCGGTGAAAACCCGAAGGGATGCTACGGCCAGCAGGGCCGCAAGGCACCCGTTACCCGGATGGGTGTTGCTGCGCTTCTGAGGGAAACCCTGGAGAAGACGGTCCGCTATGCGGAGGAAATTGCGGAAGCGGAAAAGGACAGCTCCAAAAAGCGTCCCTATGATGCCAAGCTGGAGGCCATGCTTCCGGTCATCCGCCGGGAGATCCCGCTCAAGTGTCATGCCCACCGGGCAGATGACATGCTGACGGCGATCCGCATTGCGGAGGAGTTCAACATCAAGCTGACGCTGGATCACTGCACCGATGGTCATCTGATTGCCGGCGTTCTTGCCCGAAAGGGCTATCCGGTGCTCGTGGGGCCGTCCCTGGGCAACAAGAGCAAGTTTGAACTGAAAAACAAGACCTTTGCGACGCCCGGCATCCTGTACAAGGCGGGTCTCCCGATCTGCATCATTACGGATGCGCCGGTCATTCCGCTGTACTATCTGCCCCTCTGCGCCGGGCTTGCCGTGCGGGAAGGCCTTCCTGAGGATGAAGCCTGGCGGGCCATCACCATCAATCCGGCAAGAGTGGCCGGGGTGGACAGCCGTGTGGGCTCCCTCGAACCCGGAAAGGATGCCGATATTGCCGTCTTTACCGGAAACCCGCTGCATGATATCCAGGCAAGAACCCTCGCTGTTTTTGTCAACGGCAAACAGGTTCTGGCCAACTGACCGAAATCCCGGATGCACAGTCCCACCGGCTGTTGAAGTACGGTGGGATTTTTTACGGCCTTTCTTCTGCGGGTTCCCGGATGGCCAGTGCGGCTCAGAACATCCACGGTCAGATGATTGCGATACGGCTTCTTTATGTATATAATAGAATAATCATCACACTGAAAATGAAGAGGAAATGAAACGATGAAACGGTATATCTTGCGTGTGACACTGGTTCTGCTGATCCTGGGACTTCTGCTGTGCATTCTGCCGGGACATGCGGATTTTGGAGATTTTTCCGGAGGCTCTGATTTCGGTGGAGGCTCTGACTGGGGAAGTTCGGACTGGGGATCTTCCAGCAGTGACTGGGATTACAGCAGCTCGGATTCACACGACGGCCCGATCGATACGGTGATCACCGTCATCATCACCGTCGTCGGAGTGTCGATCTGGATTGCAGAGATGGTCGGAAAGAACAAGTCCAGAGTCAGGTCCGGAAGTTCCGGAACCAGGACTTATACCTGGGGATTCCAGCTGCGCAAGGATATGACCGGAATTCCGGGATACGATATCATGGCCGAGCGGGAGGCCTGCTGCGATCTGTACAGAAGGATGCAGGATGCATGGGGAGCCGGGGATATGACTCAGCTCCAGGCAGACTTTACACCGGATGCCTATGCACAGTATGAACGGCAGCTGCGCGAGAAGACGGAACGCGGCGAACATGCACACTGCGAAGTCCTGGATGTCAGCGCCGTGGAACGCGGATGGAACGAGAATGATCATGAATGGATGCTGGCCATGGAAATCACGGCTGAAATCCGGGCATGGAATGAAAATGACGCCGGAAAAGTGCTTTCCGGATCCAGGACCGCGCGCAAGGAGATGCGTTATGCATGGGTGCTGAAGAAGCCGAAGACGGAAACAGCCAGACTCCAGCACTGCCCGAACTGCGGATGTGAAGTGGAAATCAACGCCGGTGCAGTCTGCCCGATGTGCGGTGCACCGCTGACAGCTCCCGGTGCGGGATGGCAGCTCAGCTCGATTCAGGGAATGTCCCAGAAGACATTATAAGAAGAAGGGAGCAGACGATATGTCGTTTGAATGGCTGACTCCCTACCATGTCATGGTAGAGGGCGGAGACAGCGGACTCCAGCCTATGTCGGAGCTCTGCAAGTATGACCCCAGCTTCAGCGTGCCGGATATGCAGGCACGTGTATCCAATCTGACGGTGCAGCTCCTCTTTGGGTTCGGAGACGGAGACATGGCGCCGCTGAAACCCTATGTCACGGAAGAGCTGCTTCAGGAATTTCAGAGGCAGGCTGCAGAATATGCAGAACAGGGACGGAAGCTGAATGTGGTCCGGCCGGCGATTCTGCGCACGGAAATGCTCGGGTTTGAACTGGGGAAGGGAGAAGCCCGGGTCCATGTCCGAACCCAGACACGGGCGGTACTCTATGTGACGGACCGCAACGGAAACGTGGTGGATGGAAACAGCACCAGTGAGACTTTTGAAAGCCGGACCTGGGTGTTTGTCCGGGGCATTGATGAAAAAACAGGAAGGGTGCTGCGTATCGACAGCCAGCACTGCCCGAACTGCGGAGCACCGGTCAATGTCTATATGTCGGCGAGATGCTCGCACTGCGGGACATTGGTGCCCGTGGCCCATTTCAAGTGGACTGCCTGTGCTGTGTACTGATCCGGCCAGAGCATACGGGGGAGAGACAGGGGGATCATGCATGAACGGACTGGAATTGTCACGGCGTTATTATCAGACATACGGAAAGCCGATGCTCGAAGAGCAGTTTCCGGAATGGACACCTTATCTGGCGGTCGGACTGGCCGGCGCCGGCTCGGAAAACCTGGGGTTTGATGATGCTGTCTCGGAGGATCATGATTTTGGCCCCGGATTCTGCATCTGGCTTCCGGGGGAAGATGTGGTGGACCGGAAGACGGAATTCCGGCTGGAACGGGCATATGCCGCCCTGCCTGCAGAATTTGAAGGATACAGACGGTCCATGGTGGCACCCGTCGGCGGTGCAAGAAGAGGCGTTCTCCGCATGGCTGCCTTTTTTCAGGACAAAACAGGAAGTCCTGACGGGGAACTGACCTTGGAACAGTGGCTGACGATACCTGCTGCTTCGCTTGGGGAAGCGGTGAACGGGGAAGTGTTTGC
>ONVN01000302.1 GCA_900321295.1 uncultured Eubacteriales bacterium | reverse complement strand
TACTTGTTCGCCGAGCCTTTCACGGCACAGCCGTGACACATGCTGCGGACAATCCAGGAATCATTCCCGAAGAAAACGTGAAGAACCTTTTTTTTTGCAGTAACTGATCAGAAGAACATCATTCTGAAAACCCCTAAAGCCTGCAGAAGACAGGGATAATTTCATTCTCAGACTGTATGGGAGCCAAGAAAGCCACGCAGCACGCAACGATGTTTCTGTAAAAATGCGGAAGTGTTTATTGCGCATCGATCGATGAAAACGTCATCGATCAGTATCCTGGAAAGGCATATGAAGCCATGATTTCCATGAAGCCTTTTGAAATCATCACGCTAAAAGTTGTGTTTTTATTAATTATACAAACCTGCAGCATATTCAAAAAAGCAACATATTCGAATAAAGCATATTGACATTTGGTTACATTTTGTATAATATACAGTAAAATAAGGTTGAATTTTGCACTGTTTTTTACAAAGGTCAGGGAGGGATTGATAACTGGATGACACATTTTCAGGAAATGCTTTTCCAGCACGAGGCAGAAACGCTTCGCATCTTAAAAACTCAACTCCTCGACCCGCAGGACGAGAAATATGGTGCATTTACTGAAGCTGGAGGGCATATCGATTCCCGGCACTGTGGCTTCCTGCTTGCACATCTTGCCGTTGCATATCTGATCCCCCAGTGCCGTTTCTATCATGCAGAATTCCTTCAATCCGCGATCGAAAAAGGCTTTCATTTTCTGCTTTCCCATCACAGACCAGGTGGATGCCTGGACCTCACCTCCTGTAATTTTGCTTCTGCCCCTGATACAGCTTTTACCATGAACGCTATGATCAACGCATGGTGGCTGCTGGAAAAAGATACAGGGGATGATTTGGAATGGCTCCGGGCTTCCATGAAGCAACTGATTGAAGTCTGCTGTGAAGGTGTGATGAATGGAGGGTTTCATACACCCAATCATCGTTGGGCAATCTCCGCTTGTTTAAAACATGCCGCAATCATCTGCGGCCGTTCTGATTTTTCCCAGAGAGCAGATGCCTATTTGGGTGAAGGTCTGGATATTGATGAGAACGGGGAATTTGCAGAGCGGAGCACTGGTACCTACAACGTGGTCAATGATGATCAAATGATACGGCTCTTCCTTGCAACTGGTGACAAAACCTATCTCGAAGCAGCAAAAAGCAATTTACTGATGATGCTTTCCTATATAGACCCGGATGGTTCTGTATTTACAAACAACTCTACCCGACAGGATTATGGGCGAAAGGTGTATCTTGGAAATTACTACCTGATGTTTCTTTTGACAGGCTATCTGCTCAAAGACAAGCACCTGGCTGCATACAGCGAATACTGCTGGGAGACATCCTCCGCACATGGAAATATGCCTCATGCCCTATCCTGGCTTTCTCTTTACCCTGACATGGAGGATTTCGGAAAACAGGAGAAGCCTGATCTTGCAAGGATTGAACAGAACAAAAAACTGTTTGCAAATTCCAATATTGGCAGAATGCGTAAAGGGAACATATCCTGTACCGTCATGTCAGGACGTCCGAACTTCCTTTATTTCCAGCATGGAGAAAATACACTGTATCTCGTTCTGTATGGCAATGTATGTGACAAACGCAACTTCATTCCTTCCCGGATTGAGGAAACGGAAAAAGGATTCAGGGTTTTCTCTTCCACAGACAGTTGGTATTACAAGCCTTTTCAGGGAAATGGTCCATCCACGTCAGACTGGTGGGCTATGGATAATGCCAACACACGTGAGAAACTGATTCTGGACAGATTGGATATTATGGCAGATGTTTCCTGGAAAGATGACGGTGTTGACGTACGCATCTGCGCGGATGGACTTGATGAAGTACCTATCCGTATGGAATGGGGATTCCTTCCTGGAAATTCTCTTCGCAACGAGCATTTTATTCTCGGCACTGTGCCCGGTGGCTTTATGACGGTATGTGGTGGAAAAGTCCAAGCTGAAAACAAACGTGGAGACGTAATCACTTTGAGTCCAGCTTTTGCCAGGCACAACGTCCAGAATCGTATGGGTGGCGCTTATCCATTAAGCCAAGAGCATTTTACCATTTTCTTTACTGACTATTCGCCATTTGATCATGTGATTCACATCGGCACTGAGCCGGTGTTCGGTCTCAGGATGAAGTAATACAACGAATGACAGGAAGGATGAAGGACAACATGAGCATGAATGCGACCAAGGTTAACTCCTCTACACCACATCTGAAAGGAAACCGCTTCACGCGGCTGATGCAGCAATACTGGCGCTGTCGCTATCTGGTAATGCTGCTGATTCCCAGCTTGGTGGTTCTGATCATCTTCAAGTACATTCCAATGTATGGTGTTCAGATCGCTTTTAAGAATTTCAAACTGAAAGATGGCATCGTTGGTTCCGCATGGGCCAATCCCCTCTTTTCCGTCTTCCAGGATGTATTTGCACAGCCGGTTTTCTGGAATGCATTTTGGAACACGCTGATTCTTGGCGTCATGAATCTCCTGGTAGGTTTCCCCATGCCTATCATTCTGGCGTTGTTGCTCAATGAGCTTCGTCATGAGAAGTATAAGAAAGTCATTCAGACTCTGTCGTACCTGCCTCACTTTATCTCCTGGGTTACTCTGTCTGGTCTGTTCATTCAGCTTTTGTCTCCCTCGACTGGTCCCATCGCTGCCATTACGCGTGCCATGGGCGGTACACCTTATTTCTTCATGGGAAATGTGAGCACTTTCCGCTGGGTGCTGGTGGTTACCAACATCTGGAAAAGTGTTGGATGGGGCTCCATCATTTACCTGGCTGCTCTTGCTGGGGTTGACCAGGAAATGTATGAGGCAGCACTCATTGATGGTGCCACCCGTTTCCAGCGCGTCTGGTATATTACACTTCCTTCCATTTTCCCAACCATTACCATCATGTTGATTCTTCAGTCGGGCTCCATCCTGAACGACAACTTTGATCAGGTATACAACATGATGAATGATGCCGTGTACCGTGTGGCCAACGTATTGGGCGTATACACCTATGACCTGGGCCTCAAGAATCTTAGCAACGCAGGCCTGGCCAAGTCTACTGCTGTCGGCCTGTTCAAGAACGTAATCGCGCTGATCCTGGTGCTGACTACCAACGCCGTTTCCAAGAAGATCAGCGACAATGGCATTTGGTAAGAAGGAGGCGCAGGAAAGATGAGCAATACTACGAAAACCTTGGCACGGGAACATGATCATGCCCGCAAAATAAAACGGACTATAGGCGAGCACTTTTTCGATAAATTCAATTTCATTTTTCTTGGTCTGCTAGGTTTGTCCATGCTGTATCCTTTCTGGTATGAGCTTGCATTGTCTCTTGCAGATGCCGATAAAGTAGCTCTTTCAAAGGTATACATCTGGCCGGAAGCCATGAGTCTGGAAAGCTACAAGAATGTTTGCAGCGATATCAATATCTGGAACGGCTATAAGTGGACAATTATCCGTACAGTGGTCGGTACTCTGGTGGCTTTGATTCTCGGCTTCCATTTCGCTTATGTACTAAGCAAAAAATATTTCCCCAACCGCAAATTCTGGACCGGCATTCTTGTTTTCACCATGTTCTTCTCGGGCGGCATGGTTCCTGAGTACCTGCTGATTCGTGATCTGGGCCTGATGAACAACATATTCGCCCTGATTCTTCCCGGCGCGATATCCGCCTATAATATTACCATCATGCGAAACTTCCTGATGTCCCTGCCGGATTCACTGGAGGAATCAGCACGCATAGACGGTGCAAATGATATCATCATACTCTATAAGATTATCGTACCCCTTTCCATGCCCATCCTTGCCACGGTTGCCCTTTGGACCGCAGTAGGCCACTGGAACGCCTGGTTCGATGCCATGCTGTACATCCGTTCTTCTGACAAGCAGGTGCTTGCAATTACTCTGCGCCGCATCGTTCTGGTCGGTACAAACGCATCCACCACTTCCCTGAGTGGTGAACAAATGACCACAAACATGACAAGCGAAACTGTCAAAGCTGCAACCATTATGGTTGCCACGATTCCAATCCTCTGTGTCTACCCCTTCGTACAGAAATACTTCGTGAAGGGCGTTCTGGTTGGCTCGGTAAAAGGGTAATTTTATCTTGAATCATACCCTGTCACAAATGTTATCAGTTTGGTTTTATGAAAGGCAATACGCCTTTCTTAAACAGAATACATTAAAGGAGGAACCCTCATGCGCAAGATTTTGGCTCTGGCACTGGCGATTGCTCTGCTTCTGACTGCTCTGGTCATTCCCATGGCGTCTGCAGAAGAAACCGACTGGTCCACCAAGAACAAGCTCAAGATCACTTGGACCACCTACTTCACCTCCCTGCCCACGGAAGATTCCCACTTCATTAAGTTTGTGGAAGATAAATTTAACGTGGACATCGACATGCTGCCTATCGATGACAGCACCTTCAACGAAGTGCTGAACACCTATATCATGGCAGGCGAAACACCTGACGTCATCCGTCTCAAAGATCCCGGTCAGTTCCTCAGCTATGTGGATTCCGGTGAACTTGGCGTCATTGATATGGACGTTCTGCGTGCTCAGGCTCCCAGCATCGTAAATGCTATTGATGCGTTCAAGGACGGTTCTTTCTGGGACTATGGTGTGGTTGACGGCGAACCTTACGGCATTCCTGCCGTGGCTCCTGGCAACATTTATCACCTTCCTGTAGTCTACAACCAGACCTGGCTGGACAAGCTCGGCCTGAAGGTTCCCACCACGCTGGATGAGTTCCATGATGTGCTGGTTGCTTTCACCAAGCAGGATCCTGATGGCAACGGCGTCAATGACACCTATGGCCTGTCTTCCGATGGTCTCCGCGCTCTGTGGGGTGCCTATGGCGTCAACCCCGGCGCTTGCGACGGCCGTACCGACCACAGCTATTTCCAGCTGATCGACGGCAAGCCCGCCTATGCTGCTACCACCGAACAGTATAAGGAAGCCCTGAAGGTCGCCCATCAGTGGTATGAAGAAGGCATCATTGATCCCGAATTCATCACTGGTGAAAACACTGGCGGTTACTGGGCCATCTCCCACAGCATCGTCAATCATCGTATCGGCATGACAGTACGCGGCAACTATTATCACTGGGTTATGCCTGGTGCTTATCAGCTGATCGACGAACAGGGCAATCTTGCTGATTGTGATGCTGGCGCTGTTGCCAAGGAATTCCTGGCTGTCAATCCCGATGAAGCCGTTGTGCTTGGTCAGCCCCCTGTCGGACCTTACGGCTCTGGCGTGAAGAGCTGGAACCTGCTGGCTCAGATCTACTGCTTCTCCAAGGATGCTACTGAAAATCCTGAAAAGTGGGAACGCATCTGCGCGATCATGGAATACATGGATCATCAGTATGTAACCGACCGCGATCTTTACGTCGATTACTATGAGAGCCTGTATGGCGAATATGGCAAGTACTGGATGTGGGAAGACGAAGAAGCCTGTGTTGCCCGCACCACCACCAAGTTCGACGAGGATTATCCTCAGGCTTCCACCGACGTGTGGGGACCCACTCAGTGGGGCCCGACCCTGCCCATCCTGCTGCCCACCAAGGGCAATCAGTGGGCTACCAGCATCGGCTATGAAGAGGGCGGCATTGTAAACCTGATGCAGTTCTCTCTGCCTGCTGTTGCTGAAAACCAGAACAACGTAACCCATCTGAAGGACACCTGGATGATCGACTTCATCACTGGTGCCAAGGATGTAGACGCTGACTGGGATGCCTATGTGAACGAACTGAATGCCGCCGGCCTGAACAAGATGGTCAAGGAAGTTGAAGAATGGTACACTTCCACCCAGGCCAAGTAAATTCATAAACGCCTAGGTATTACAAGGGCTGTGAAATCGTAAAAGATTTCACAGCCCTTTTTCATTTCCTGGGACTTCTTCTTTGCAAGAAGGCATCTCTTCAGGATTTCCCCATGAAAAAACTGGCCAAAAAAGGGAATGGCCATCCCCCACTCATTCCTGACTCCATTTCCCGTATCAATTGCTTTTGCACATGCTTGAATCTTCCCCTCTTTCGATTCGAATGAAAAAGGAACCATCCTCAATTGCATACATCAATTCCTTTGTTTTCTTGTATACCGCCGTATTGACGATGGTGTCAGGCT
>ONVN01000399.1 GCA_900321295.1 uncultured Eubacteriales bacterium | reverse complement strand
ATGATCCACACGGAAATAATCTGCCAATACTTCTCCCATACGGAACAGCAGACCGGTTTCAATGCGATGGTTCAGAAACATATCAACTTTCACAACATTGGTTCCCGCTGCACGCCCAAGCATTTCAATGGCTTCCCGAAGCTCCTTCATGCCTTTTTCCTCCATTTGTCATTGGCTCATTCACAACTCTGTCTGTGTTCATTCCACTGGCAGGCATCCTTTATCCTACACAAAGCAGTCGGGAAAAGCAAGAACTTCTCCGAAAGAATTCAATCATTTCCAGCATGCTTTTCATCACAAATGGAAAACGCTGCACAAACACATCATCTGTACAGCGTTCTATATACTCAGAGCGGACGGATGAGAATGAGAGGCGTAAGTTCTCCACCCTGTCCTGAAGGATTATCCTTCATTGCATCCTGAATCTGATCATCCGTAAGCGGAAAATCCGTGCATTTTCCCAGCTGATTCTGGTCAATATCATTGGCGTCCATCAGCACAACAGGAATTCCGGTTTCCTTCTCAAGCGCATCACAAAGTTCAACGGGATTGTCATTGTTGATAAGCGCAAGGTCCTTATAGCGGTCAAAGGCCGAGCGGAAATAGAACCCGTCAATACCTGCAACCCCTTTTCCACAGATTTTGTAGAAAAGGCCATGCACACCAAAAGGCCGGGTAATCGCAGATACAAAGGCCGCAAAGACCACTCTGGGAGCACCGCAGATGTCAATTGTCAGCTGCATCTTATAGGGTTCATGCATGCCAACCCCGGTCGAATTAATCCCGGCAAAAGGAGCCAGGAGTTTTGCCCAGAATCCCGGATGAACCTGTTCCTTGGTACGGACATTTCCCGTACACATAGCCATCACTTTTGCTGTGAAGGAAAGAACATCACCGGGCTTGGCAATCGGCAGAACATAACGTCTCACCAGTTCCGCCTGGCTCTCGCCCACTTCAACAAAATGCGTATGGATTGCATACCGTGCATACTTTTTTCCATCACGGCCCTCGATGATGCCCCGGTCATAGTATTCAATGCCGTTTTCTTCCCGGCGCTGTTCTTCAAGGTTTCTGGTATCCCCCATGGTTCAGCCTCCATTCAAGGTTTCCATTTCGTCGCGTTATTGTACAACGCCATCCGCACGCTGTCAATTTCTCATTTTTGCTTTTCCAATACCAAAGTTGCTTCTCCTCTAAACTTTCCAATTATCTGCAGACGTGTTATACTACCCACGCAGTTTTCCTGCATACCCAGAAAGACTGCGTACAGAGGAGCCTCCGCTCTCTTTCCTTTCGAATGGGCTTGCATCTGCTCATCTGTTCTTTCAAAGAATTCTGATTCCATACATATACATGTGCATGCATTTTTTTCGCTTTGTATTTCGTTTATATGCTGTCCCTTCTGCTGTATGGATCAGAACAGATTATTGATTTCAAGATAGGGTGGTTTTCCATGACTAATGATCAGCTGCTCCATACGGTCATTCTGATCCCTTCCCTGGAACCAGATGACCGTCTGGTTCCATATGCGCGAGAGCTTGAACAAGCCGGTTTTGTTCATCGGGTGATCGTTGATGACGGGTCCAGTGAAAAGTTTCAGGGTATTTTTTCCCGGCTGGAAGAAGAAGGATGCGTCGTTCTTCATCACGATGTGAATCATGGCAAAGGTGTTGCGCTGAAGACCGGCTATACATGGATTCAGAAGAATGTTCCTGAATGCGAAGCTGTCCTAACAGCTGACTCGGACGGTCAGCATACAGTTCCTGACTGTCTGGCCGTAATCTCCAGGCTTTATGATGGTGAGGATGCCCTGTATCTTGGCTCCCGCGATTTTTCGCTTCCCAATGTTCCCCCAAAATCCCGTGTGGGAAACCGCTGCACAAGCGTCATTTTCAAGCTCTGCTATGGAAAATGGCTTCCGGATACACAGACCGGGCTGCGTGCATTCAGAGCTTCTGAACTTCCCTTTATGACCGCAATCGAAGGTGACCGGTATGAGTATGAAATGAATGTGCTCATTTCCTGTGCACGACGCGGTCTTGCCATGATTCCCGTCACCATCGAAACTGTCTATGAGAACGGGAACGAAGGAACACATTTTCACCCGATCCGCGACAGCTGGAGAATCTATAAACTGATCCTGGGCAGTTTCTTCAAATTCATGGGTTCTTCTCTCATCTGCGTTCTGGTCGATCAGATTCTGGCTGGTATGCTGGCCACATGGCTGCTCCCATTAATGGGGCTTGCTGATAAAGGGTCTCTTATCTGGATATCCGGTCTTGCAGCACGCCTTATTTCTTCCATTCTCAATTTTTCCCTGAACAAAGCCTTTGTATTTAAAATGAAAGGTTCTGCAGGCCATGCTGCCGTCCGATATGCTCTGCTCTGCGTTCTGATCATCTGCCTTTCCAATCTGGGCGTCCAGGCACTGACTGCAATCGGGTTCGCACGCTGGATCGCCAAGCTGCTCTGTGACACGCTTCTCTATTTTGTCTCCTATAATATTCAGAATCTCTGGGTATTTGCAGAGAAAGGAGACCGGAAATGAGCACCAAAAATCTGTTTCTTCTGTTGCTTCTTGTCCTCATGCTTTTTGGATTTGCCCGTGCGGTTCCAAGTGGTGTGATTACAGAGGAAGCACAGTCCCAGTATCTTGATGAAGGTATTGATGAGGAATATGATTTTCTTTGAGGCACATTATGTGGAGGTCAAATAACATGCGACATCTTCTTTCCTTTCTGCTGATGAGTCTGCTTGTGGTTTCTGTCCTTTCCAGCGCCTGTGCAGAAGCTGTGGAGCCGCTCCCGGTTGATTTTTCCCACGGCCATATGCCTGACCCAGCCCTCTACACAGAGGATTCCTATCAGGATGACAGCATTGAAGTGCACATGGAGCGCGTCATCGTCGGCAAAGCCCAGTTCAATGTGGCCCATGTAAAAATTGCGGATCCTACACAGCTGCGCACAGCACTGGCTGCCCCCTTCGGAAAGAAAAAGACCAACCGCATCTCCACGATGGCAAGAGCCAATAACGCGGTTGTGGCTATCGGCGGAGACTACTACGGCAACGAAGAAGGCGGATATGTTGTCCGTATGGGCGAGGTGTACAGAAAAAAGCCGCTCAAATCACGCGACATGCTTGTCATTGATGGAAATGCTGACTTCCATATTCTGATCAAATCCAACGCCGACGAACTTAAGGCCCTGGTTGAAAGTGATCTTGGGATTGTCAACGTTTTCAATTTCGGTCCTGCGCTTGTTGTCGACGGAGTCCTTCAGGAGATGCCGTCAAAATACAACTATAATATCCGCGGCACGGAGCCCCGCTGTGCCATTGGCCAGCTTGGCCCCCTTGAATACCTTCTGGTTGTCGTTGATGGACGCGGGGCGGATGGTTCCAAAGGCTGCAATGTCGAGACGCTTGCTCAGTTTATGTATGACCGCGGCTGTCAGCAGGCGTACAATCTTGATGGCGGAAACAGCGCACTCATGGTCTTTAATCGTGAAAATTATTCCGCCAAATCCTATGAGGCCGAACGTTCTGTAACTGATATTATTTACTTTGCAACCGCTATGGATTTCGGACTCGATGAACAAACAGAATAAGAGGCATATATGGATCAGTTTTTCTCTTTCACTTCCTACGGTATCTTTGCTGCGCTGGCACTGCTCCTTGGGATAATCGGTGCCTGCTTGCATGTCCGGCGTGCGCGCAAATGTTCTTTGGATGTCCTGCTGACTTACGCTGTTGTCATCATTCCCTCTGTCTGGCTGTTCTCACGTCTGGTCTTTGTTCTTGCCAACTGTACGTACTATCTCACAACCCTTTCCAACCCGGTGCTTGCACTTCATTTTTGGGATGGCGGCTATTCCATGATCGGCGCATTCTGCGGTGCATGCTTTGGTGCATGGCTGACCGGAAAAATCACGCATCTTTCCTCAAGAATCTTTCTTGATGGTGTAGGAATCGGATTTCCGCTTGCAGTCATTGCCGCCAGGCTCGCTGAAATTGGAACCGGACTGGGTGAAGGACGTCCTATCACAGGGAGCTTCATTCCTCCGCTTGCACCGGAGGGATTAGATGGTCCTCTTCATCCGATCTTCCTGTATGAAGCACTTTGTGCCTTGATCATCCTGAGTATCCTTCTCTGTCTTACCCGTTCCCATCATCATCTTCCGCATGAAGGTGATCTGCTGCTGATCGAAATGACACTGTACGGTGTCACGCAGGTGCTCCTGGAATCGCTGAAAGATGACGGCCATATGGTCGTACATTTTGTCCGCATCCAACAGGTCCTCGCCAGTGTTCTGATTGTCATCAGCATGATCATCTGGGCACGGCGGCTTCACAGTCACAAACGCGACATTCTCACCGCCTCTGTGATCACCATCATCAGTATTGCGCTGGCGATATTGGCCGAGTTTGGAGTTGACCGATGGGGCAATCGTCTTCTCGCCTATGGCCTCATGGTTCTCTGTCTGATCGCCATACTCTCACAGGCACTGCATCTCTATCATCTGACATTCCGGGAGGAATCCGTAAATGGATCACGCAAAAATTGAACGGATCAACGTACTCGCCAAGAAGCAGAGGGAAGCCGGCCTGACCCCTGAGGAAAAAGCAGAGCAGGCCAATCTCCGCCAGGAATATCTGCGTGAATTCCGCCAGGGAATGGAATCCATGCTGCAGGGAGTCAAGCTTCAGCGTCCGGATGGCACGCTGGAACCTCTCCAGAAGAAAGAAACAGGCAATTAATCTGTTCCCGATGGATTGTCAACGTATATTCCGTGCGGTATAATGTTTTGTGCGGTATAACGCACGACCAAACGGATGGAGACAGGAGGAACAGCTCATGTACGAAGAAGATATGAACCAGGAACCGGATCTCATTGAGATCACGGATGAAGACGGAAACGTCTACCAGATGGAAATCATCGATTATTTCTTCTATAACGGTCAGGAATATGCGATCATCGCTGATTACGACGAAGAAGATGAAAAAGCCGATTACAACGAAGGTGTTGACTGTTTCATCATGCGCGTCAACAGTGTGACGAATGAGGACGGCGAAGAGCTCGATGAATTTGTTCCCATTGAGGACGAAGAGCTTGAAAACCGACTTATCGCTGTCGCCCATCAGCGTCTTACGGATGACGAGGAAGCCGATGAGGAATAAGTGACCCCGAATGATGTTCCTTTTCGGAGACCAGTTTGCACATTCACAGAAAAAAGGAAGCTATGCAGATTCATCTGCCAGCTTCCTTTTTTTGTACGAAAGATGCTTTCACGCTTGTTTCGAAACACCCAGTATCCTGCACAGGATCGGTTGAACCAGCGCAAACTGCTCTTTTTTGTGAATCGCCATCCCGAGCAGGATCTCGGACAGCAAATAATCGGTATAGGGTTCAACATTCAGCGAATAACGGTGAAGAATGCTGCTGACCAGTTCTGTAATTCGCTGAATCAACAGGGAATGGTACCGATAACGCAGGTCCGTGTTTCGCATGATGCCGGAGTATGATTCAATGATCGTATGGTATTTCCGGATGAAGAGGCAGAGTCCCTCATACACGGTTTTGAGATCTTGCATGGCTGAACCGGAATTGAACAGATTCAATTCCATTTCTTCCTGGATACGCTGCCAGTCCTCCGAAAGAACGCCTGCGATCAGAGCATCCTTGGATGGAAAATAGTTATAAACCGTACCAACACCTGTCCTGCAGTCCCGGGCGATCTGCCGGATCGTCAGGTCATGCTCCTCGCTGTATACAATCCGCTGTCTTGCAGCCGCAAGAAACTGTTCCTGAATCTCAGGAATGATTTTCGGCATATTTTCACCTCTTTTTGAACCTGCTCAAAACTATAATTCTTCCATCGGGAAAAGTCAAACTGCCATTTGCGAATTTCGTGTTCTGCCCGATTTTACGTACGTTCTTTTTCTATTTGCTATTTTTGTTCGTGTTTTTCTGTGCATAACTTGTGGAAAGCAGTGTGCTTCTCTTTTTTCTTTTGCACAGGCTGTTGATATATCTGTGGATAACACATTCCAGACCAGCGTCTTCTTGTGGACATTGGTCTGCGTTCATGGACGAAATTCTGCTCTTTTTGTGGTGACTTTGGTCTGTTTCTGTGGATATTTTCTTATCCACAGTCGATTCACAGGGGATATTCACATCACACATGTGGACATGCTCTGTCTCTTTCCGATCGTTCACCTTTCCGGTTTTTTTTTATTCTCTTTCTATCCCTGCCATGCTGCATTATGAGCAGAAAAAAAGCATCTGCTATCTGTGATGCAGATGCACTTAAAGCCATTTTTCACAGCATATCCAATGCACATCATATTTGTCGGCTTCTCCGATTGGCTGAAATCCCGCATGAAGATAAGCTCTGACCGCAGGGATATTGTCCGGACTTACAAGGAGCCGGATCACCTCATAGCCTTCCTTTTTCAGCAGGCTCAGAGTCTCCGAGAGGAGAATACGGCACAGTCCCCTGCCCTGCATTTCCCTGCAGATTGCCACCCTTGAAATCTCACAGGACGCAGCCTTCGCATCGCATGGGGCAAGTTCCATCACTTCATCTTCTTCTGTTGCAAGGGCACCAACCAGCCGTCCGTCTGTTTCCATGACATACAATCTGCTACTGCATAGATCCTTTTGAATGTCTTCATCGCTGGGGTAAGCCTCCGACCATGTACATCCCTGCAGGCCCATAGTCCGCAGGTCTCTGTACATTTCCAGAAGACTTCGCAGGTCTGCCATTTCTGCATGCCTTACGGTCATTCTTTCTCCTCCAGATAATACTTTATTGTCTTCTCAATCCAGTATTGCCATTCGGGTCCGCTGAATTCCATCTGTTTCATTCGGCTGTACAGTTCCATGCCATCCCCGGCATGTTTCCAAAGATCCACCAGGACGGTATCCGCTCCAAGCTTCGGAAGCTCATTCCTGACAAAGGGAAACGCATCGGCTTTGACAATGGATACCGCTTCCTTCCGTGGAAAATGGGGCAGGAGCACTTTTTCAAACAGAGAGATGATCTCCTGATCTCGCTCAACGACCGTCACAGACCGGACCTTTTTACTGAGAAGCGCATGAAATGCATAGTATCCAAGTCCGAGTCCCAGCATAACCACTTTCCCGTGCGCCTTTTCGGCCAATGGTCTAAGGGTGGCAATTTCATTTGGTTCTGCTGACATCCAGCTCCGTTCATTCTCAAGAAGCACCGGAAAACGGATGGGCCGGTCATAAAACCCCAGCTGCGGAAGCACTCTTCCCTGTCCATCTATCTCGAAGTCATTCCTTATGAACAGCTGATACGGTTCAAGCATATCCATCGCAAGTCTTTTGTTGCCCTGTCTGAATTCCAGGTTTCCGACAGCCTGAACAAAAGGGTCCTTTTCCACCTCTTCCGGAGAACCCTGTTTCAGCATTTTGGGAAGGTATCCCCTGTAGATTTCCTTTCCCAGGTTCTCCTCGGGGTCCAGCCCCATCCGAGACAGAAGAACAGCTGCCATCGCTTCTTCCTGCCCGATCCCCAGTTGCATCAGTTCCTGCAGGGAATCCCCAGTGCAGAGGCTGTCCATCTGCAGCACAAACGACAGTCTTTCCAGCAGAATCCGATTGCATTCATTCCTGGTCATTCCTGCTCTCCTCAAGATGCGCGATTTCTTTTGGGATAGTGCCTGAGAAGGCTGTTTCTTCCGGTGTGCTTGTCAGCGATATCTCTCCGCCGTACTTTTTCATGGTCTGCTGTACGATGTACAATCCCATTCCATGTCCGCTGCCCTTTCCGGTGACGCCGGGATTGAAGATCGTGTCCTGACTTCGGACAGGTATCATAGGACCGTTGTTGGATACCGTAAAACAGAATGCATGCAGGTTTTCTGTCAGGGTAATGGTAAGGCAGCGTTCCTCCACATCCTGCAAAGCATCCATGGCATTATCAATAATGTTGCTGAGCACTTTGCACATTTCCCAGCCCGGCATCGGGAGATTTTCCCAGCGACTTTGAATATTCAGGACAACATGAATGCCAGCCTGTTCACATGCACCGATTTTCACCTGCATCAGCGCATTGATGGATGGATTGGCTGTTTTCAGCGTCCGGCTCAGAGCCGTAATATCGCCATACACCTTTTCAATGTATTCGCTGGCCTCCCCGTATTCTTCCATTTCCATCAGGCTGTAAACAACCTGAAGGTGATTGAGGAAGTCGTGGCGCTGTGCACGGATCTTGTTGTTCAGCATCTCCAGATCATCAATGGTTGCATCCATATCGTCCATCTGATGGAGAAGGCGGCGCTGAACCAGGGCATCATTGATATCCACCATGGCACCTGCAGTAATTACAAGGAAGGCGACAATCGCCACTGCTCGCAGCATCATGGATGCGTGCTGTTCCAGAATGACAAGATCCAGGAGAATGACCAGCATCAATACAATCTGAAGAATATTGGCGGTAATGGAGATCCATGTGGTTTTCCGAACATCCACTTCCCGTTTACGAATCTGGCTGGTCCTCATGCTATCACTCCTCAGGCAATTCACAAAAGCCCATAATATCCACAGTTTTCACGATGTTACCATAGACAGTTTTCAACGTACCTGTTCTGCTGGGACGGACAAGCAGAGTGCTCGATGGTCCGCCATCAAGATTGAAAGCCCACAGCGGATGAAGATGTTCAATGACCCAGTCAGCGCATTGGATCATCGTAAGACCTTCATTGGTCTTGGAAGTCACGGTGAGCACAAAAACCGTATCATTCCTCAGCCGCCCGATAATGGTACGTATGTTCCGCTCATTGGCAAACTGCCATGCACGGTCCACAAGATTCCGGTCCTCCAGAACCAGAGCACATCCGTCATAGAAAGACCAGGAGTGGATCGGATGATGACTCAGCACCTCTTCATTTTCCGCATCCACATACATATGGAGTCCATCACTCTCCAGCGTCACACCATAGAAACGGACACCTTCAAGATTCCGGAAGCTCTCTCCGTTCGTGATCGTCAGTGAGCCCAGCGGCGTGTAAAAATACTCAGCATTCTTGCCCGGATAATCCTCCGGAATCTGTGGATACTGTGGTGAAACAAACCCGCTTCCGTTAATGACAACCATCGCTTTCACAGGAAGCTTTTTGGCTTGGTCACTTGAATACATCAGGTTTTTTCTCCAGGTGCTTGTTCCTTTTTCGATCTGCCGGGAAGGTTCCTCCATCCAGAGACGTGTCAGATAGCACCTCGCACCATCATATTCAAAGCGCTCCACCGTAAAATCCAGGGATGGGCTTTCATAGACTCTCACCACTTTACCTTCTGTTTGAGAAGGTTCCGCTGAAAGATGCCCATCTGCCAGTGCTCCGGAGATCATAAGAAGAGAAGCCCCCAGGATAGCTGCGATTCTTTTTCGGATTAAGGTCATCCAGTTCACCCCCAGCCGATTTCCAGTCAAGATCATCCAATGTTGGTCCTTGTTTCCCGAAGCGTTCATCGCTTTTCTTTTTTCCATTCTCTGCGTACCTGATGGTTTTTCAGGATTGCATTTTCACTGCCCATCTCAGAAGGCCGATAATATACATGGCCCTTTAATTCCGGAGGCATGTACTCCTGATTCACCCAGTGCTGCGGAAAATCATGCGGGTACAGATACCCCTCACCGCTCCCTATGCGGCTGGCTCCAGCATAATGCGTGTCTCTCAGATGAACAGGCACCGGTCCATATCCGCCTTTCTCTGCATCAGCAAACGCTGCATCGACGGCAGCACTGACCGAATTGGATTTCGGGCTTTCACACACCGCAATAATCGCCTGGGCAATGGACAATCTCGCTTCCGGCATTCCAACTGTTTCCAACGCCTGGGCAGCCGCTGCCGCCTGAACCATGGCATGTGGATTCGCCATGCCCACATCCTCACTGGCGTGCGCAAAGATCCGCCGGATAATGATTCTCGGGTCCACGCCGGCATAGATCAGACGTGCAAACCAGGCAAGCGCAGCATCACTGTCCGACCCCCGCATGGATTTGCAGAATGCGCTGAGCATATCATAATACAGCGATTCATCGCACTGCAGCATGGGTTTCTGGATGCTTTCCTCCGCCACCTCCATGGTAAGATGAATGCTGCCGTCCTCTGACATCGGTGTGGTCAGCACAGCAAGCTCCAGCGCGCCTAGCGCTGAGCGGACATCACCGCCTGCTGTCATGGCGATGTGTTCCATGGCATCCTGATCCGCCCTGATCTGCAGACTTCCATATCCACGTTCAGGATCCGCCAGGGCACGCTGCATGGCCAGGAGCACATGTTCCCGGGAAAGCGCTTCAAAACGGAAAACCCGGCATCGGCTCACGATAGCAGGTGTCATGGCAATCATGGGATTTTCCGTGGTGGATCCGATCAGCCGGATTACACCGCGTTCAATCGCCGGAAGGATGCTGTCCGACTGCGCCTTATTCCAACGGTGACACTCATCCAGCAGAAGGTAGGTGCTCTGTCCATACAAATCACGGGCTTCTTTGGCTTCCTTGAGAACCTCCCGGACTTCCTGTACACCGGATGTAACTGCATTGAGCTGAACAAAACGTGACTGCGTCGTTCCTGCAATAATGGATGCAAGCGTAGTTTTTCCGCATCCTGGAGGTCCATAAAAGATGGAACTGGTCATTCTGTCGGCTTCGATTGCTCGCCGAAGAAGCCGGCCCTTCCCCAGCAGCTGTTCCTGTCCGATGAATTCATCAAGGTTTCTTGGCCGCATGCGGTCTGCAAGCGGTGCAGAAGAGCTTTGTATCATTATCCCTGTCACCCATTCCCATCTGCAGCCCGGTAAAGATCATGATACCCCTGTCTTGCGATATATAGATAGGCGACATCCTTATCATGCTCTTTCAGCTGCGCTCTGTGCGGCTCCATGCACAGATCACCGAATGCCCTTGCAAACCTCAGCATTCCAATCTGATCCGTCATTTGCCGGATCTGCTGCATGAGCTCAATCACATGGTCCAGGTCCACATTCTCGCCATAAATGCTCTCGTAGGCATCATCTGCCTTATCCATCAGGCGGTCAATGGCACGCCGCACGGAATGATCCAGTCCATCCGTCAAAACATCCGGCATGTCCGGAAGTGAATGCCCCAGCGAACGGAATCCTTCCTGAAGAATATCAAAAGGTTCCTCCGCAAGAAGACGGCAGTACGCCATGCCAACCATAATGTCCTGCCGGGTGTCCTGCATCTGGGAAGTCACTTTTCGGACCATTCTGCGGTCACTGACACTCTGGCGGTCCATCGGCCATTCATAGCATGCGCGCCTTATTGCAGACGATGCAGGGTAAATCAGTCTTTCTCCAAGATGCCAGACTGCCCCCATACGCGGAACCACATCATCGCTGTTCAGGATATGCACCATAGGATAATCACCCGGTTTTTCGTTTCCCGCACGAACAGAGGGCGACGCAAATCCATAAGCTGCTATTGTTTCTTTCCGAACACCCGATTGTATTTTCCTGTCCATGTAAATCTGTGCCACAGCGCTTCCCTGGCTGTGGCCCACAAGCCAGATCACAAAGGGAGCGTCAGGCTTCCCTGCGGCCTCCAGTACATCAGCCAGGGTCAGTGAAGACATTCCAAGATCCTTGGCAGTCTCCGGAAAGGAAATGCTTTTCTCATAGGATTCAAACTGCCTTGTGAGCTGGAGAAAGCCCTGATGCATTCCGTCCTCTACCTGCATGCGTAGATTGGAGACCCAGTCAAAAATACGTTTGGATGTCCCCATAAAAGAAATGGCAATGACTGCCCGTTTTCCAACGGTCTTCGCCATCACCAGTGCCTTGCACGTATCCACTTCACCCGTCTGACGAATGACACCTGTGATCGTATGCAGAGGTCCCTTATTTTCCAGGAGGTCCTTTGCAAGCTTCATCTGAAGATTCTCAATCACATCCGCGGGACCCGTTTCTCCCTGAATCGCACCGGTCATCAGCCGGTCGATTTCAACGTGCATATCCTGCCAGCCGGCT
>ONVN01000268.1 GCA_900321295.1 uncultured Eubacteriales bacterium | reverse complement strand
CTCAGCATCCGGTTGATTTCGTCCAGTTTGGGCGAATGTACGATCCGGGATATGCGGAGTTGCTCCAGCACCTTCATATAGGTCCTGTGGGTTTCTTCGTCCGGCAACACCCATTCAATCAGGTCCAGTGCATCCGGATGCTTTTCGGCAAACCCGCTCACGGCGCGGACAGCGGTTTTTACCTCTTCCTCCGCACGACCGGATGTTTCCGTGGGAACAGAAGGGAAGGCAATGCTGCGGATTCCACGATCCACCGCTGCTTGGAGTACCCGGAGATACCATTCGGTCAGGGTTTCCTCACCAGCGGTGTTTCCGTTGCTTCGGAAGAGGGAAGAAGTATGAATCACATACCGATAGGACGATCCGCCTGCTTCCGGACGGACATTATGGGGTGTCGTGATTTTCACGCCGGGTACCCCACGGTCTGTTCGGACGACGGCTTCAGCAGCTGAGGTTCCTGCCTGTTCACCGGTTACCGCCCGCAGAATTGTCCCCGAAACATGGGTGACCTTATCCGTAAACTCTGCCCTTAATTCCATGAGGATCCGGCCCAGGAGGTTTTCTCCCGGCCAGTCCCGCGGATCGTTTTTCGCAGCATCGGACGCATCCAGCCCGATGCCCCAGACGCGGTCGCTGGGACTGGCTTCTGCGAGCAGAGCATCCCCAGTCTGCAGAAGGCGGGCCATCAGCTCCGGATTCTGCTCATATTTGGCCCGGCTGGCAGTTTTGACCACATCATATTTCACGGCATTCCAGGCTGTGGAATCAAAAGGGGTTACCTGCCGTCCCAGCTCTTTGCATTCCCATGGGTACTCCGCCTGCAGAATGGCGTCATACCGCTCGGTATCATGGAACAGCCTGGCTTTCTCGGCCATCATATACTTTTCAACGAAGGAATAGGTCACTCCATCCACCACAAAGGGCTTCCGGAACCAGTTGGAGAACCATCCGTTTTCCTGGTTTTCCTTCCAGAAGAAAACCATGGACAGCTTGCGCATCGGCCGGCGCATATGCATATATTTCTCTTCCCAGTCCGGATCTTCATAATGACTGTATTCGCTCATCTGGCAGCCGTGGCAGAGGTCATCCGCCGTCTCAAGGATCACATCGTCGAGTTCCAGGTCCTGCTTCCAAGCGTCTGGAATGGCACGGTATCCCAGAAGTGCACCGAGAAGGCTGCCTGTCAGGGCACCGGCTGCTGCCCGGTCTCCGCCGTAACGGACAGCGGTGAGCACTCCATCGGAAAAACGGTCGGGATGACGCAGGGCACAGTACAGAGAAATTCCGAGGATTTCATCCGGGGATCTGCCTTCTCCGAAAGGCCGGGCATTTTCCTCAATACTTCCATCTGCCGGTTCGGAGAGCTGCAGAGCCCGGTCGATGGTGTCCACAAGCCTTTGGGTCTCCGATTCCTCCGCATAGAGTTCTGCCACGGTGTCCCGGGCCTCCAGAACGATATCACGGAAATGCATGGAACGGCCTTCCGGGGGATAGATGATCCGGGAGATGATATGCGTCAGGACGGCAGCGGTCATCGGGGCGAGATCGTGGTCCAGAAGGAGTTCCGCAAGACTTGCACCTTCCTGGTCCAGGGCCTGGAGATCGGCAGGTTCCAACCGGAGCGCGAGCGGCAGGATCCAGGAGACGCCGGGAAGCGCTCCGGGATCTGCTGCCGGAAGTCTGCGTGCATACAGTTCGGGCACATCCAGAAGCCATGAGGAGCCTCCGGCCGCTGAATACCGTTTGTGCCGGTTAACCTCCTGGAAGGTGGAGGACTGGGTCTTCTTCCAGTCGCTCACGGCTTCATGCACATAGGCCTTTGGCAGTCCGGAGACACCGCGCATCGAAAAGCGGGTGTCGAAAACCAGTAAGCCGACGGCTGTGAACAGGGACAGTTGGGTATAGCAGGAAATCCGTTTTTTCCCGCTGACGGCATCCCTTCCGCAGGCTGCGATCCCGTCCGGATCCTGCCAGGCATCCATCTGCTCTTTCATAAGGTCCATCGAAGCAAAGCCCAGGGCATCCCCGGCAGCACCGCCCAGCATGCAGCCCCGGATGGCGTCCAGATGCACCTCTGTTTTCCGGATCCTCTCCAGCGCCATATTGGTCTCTTCCTGATCCTCGTCCCGGTAGAAATGGTCAAAATTGCGGGAGAATTCACGGTAGTTGTAGAGCTGATCCGGAGGGCAGAGGACAGCAGAATCAATCCTGCGGAACATATCCTTTTCCGACATGCCGTCAAAATCGAATTCCTTCAGGGCTTTGTAAAACAGGTCGGAAACGACCTTTGCATCATTCTCAAAAGCCCCGCAGCCAAACGCACCGAGGACCAGATACTCATACCCCAGGTAGGCTGCGACTTTCAGCATGCCGGTGATCCGCCGAAACATGAGGGTTTCATACTGACTGTTGGACAGCCCGAAATAGTGGCCCTTGGTCAGGATAGGGGCAGCACAGGTCATGACGGCGACCACACTGGTCTCCTCAAGCAGATCGCCGTTTTCATCCCGGATGATTTCCACCTGGGGCGAGATCATCACGGCATCGGAACCGAGGTCGCTGTGCAGGGAGCGGTTGTAGTCATAATAGACTTTTGCCTCCCGGCTCTCCAGGGACTGGAGCAGGGAACTCTTCCGGCAGAGATCCTCCTCCTGAGCCCGGGCACCGTGGCGCACACCGCCGCCCGGGTGGACGGGATTGGCCAGGTTCAGCACCAGCACAGGCTTGGTCCCCCGCATCTTCATGAGGGAGGAAAACTGATGGATTCGCTTCCGGGCCAGGGCAAAGGAATCGGCATTCTCGACTCCGTAGCCGCACCGGCCCATGGAATATACATGACTGAAATCTTTGGCCTGGCAGATTCTCCGTACATCCGGAGGCAGAAAGACCTGGACTTCCTCTCTCTGGGCATAGGACAGTTTCAGGGAAACCGTTTTCCCCTGAAACGGATAGGATCCTCTTTCCAGAATCTCCAGGGTTTCCTGAAGCATGTCGATATTCTTGTCACTCATCGTCTTTCTCCTTGCGTGGTTTTGAACGGTCATGCATCCCTGCCGCCGACAGGGCACAGGGATACTGTCTGTTCGGAGCGGCTCCTGTTTCCGCGGTGATCACAGGGAATTACCGGATATACCGCTCCATCAGCTCGGAGGGGCGTCCGGAATAGGAAAGCCAGACCTGTTTCTTGGCGCGGGTAATGGCCACGGAAAGCAGATTTGCCTCCGAAAGATAGATTTCGTGGAGCATTTCTTCATCGGCTGCCTTTTCAAGGTCTCGCCGGCTGGGAAGGATATCCCTGCAGAGGCAAGGCAGGTACACATAGGCATACTCCATGCCCTTTCCCCGGTGCATCGTCATCAGACGGACGCCGGGGATACTCTTGTCATCGGGCTGCTGGCTTGTCACAGACAGGACCTGCAGCCCGTTTCTTTCCAGTCTGCTTCGCATGGCATACAGCAGCTGATTGGACCGGACCATGACGGCGATATCGGAAGGGAGTACGGAAGCATCCATCAGTTTGCGGATGTGACGGATCATTTCCTGGGCTTCTTCCTCCGGATCTCCGAAGTGCCTGAGGAACGGCGCAGGACCATGAAAGATGCAGGTGGACTGATCCTTGGACATGGATTTTCCATCCATATCATCATACTGGTATTCTTTCTGCAGCTGCATGGCAAAATTGTAGATTTCTTCCGTGGTGCGGTAGTTCAGCTTCAGCACCCGGGAGCGGTTGTTGATCTGGATCCCGCACTGGGACAGGGAAATCCGGCCGCCGTAGATGCGCTGGCGTGTGTCCCCGGAAAGATACATGTCGTTTTTCCGCTGCTCACCGGCAAGGGCACGGAGCATGCGAAGGGCAGGGGTTCTGAGATCCTGGCATTCATCCACAATCACAGTCTTGTAGCGGCAGTCCGGTGTGCTGCGGACGATCTCCACCAGCTGATTCTGAGCCCAGTCGGCATCCCGTACATTTTTCCTGTCACAGAGGGCACGGTACTGTTCCGCCACCTTCCAGAACTTTTCTCTGCCGGCCCGGTCAAACTGCTTTCCGCGTCCGGTTCTCTGCACGGTCAGATAGTCCTCCAGGGAAGTGATCTGCTGCGACTGGATCACATCGCGCCATTCGTCCATGCAGAAATCCGTTTCGAAAACGCCGGTCATCTGCACGTCTGCCATGGCCGTGTTCCAGAGATCGGTCAGACTGAGACCTTTGGAGGTGGGGTAGGTGATGACCCTGTGCAGGTATTTCCGGGAGAGGTCCATGGTCAGCT
>ONVN01000301.1 GCA_900321295.1 uncultured Eubacteriales bacterium | reverse complement strand
TTTTCTATTTCCGGTTCTGAATTTGTTGAAATGTTTGTTGGTATGGGTGCAGCGCGTGTTCGTGATCTGTTCAAACAAGCCACCGAGAAAGCACCCTGCATCGTGTTTATCGATGAGATCGATGCGGTTGGCAAATCAAGAGATGGGTCAGGAATCGGTGGAAATGATGAAAGAGAACAGACACTCAATCAGCTGCTTGCTGAAATGGATGGATTTGATTCTTCCAAGGGCGTTGTGATCCTCGCTGCAACGAACCGGCCGGACAGTCTGGATAAGGCGCTGCTCAGACCGGGACGATTTGACCGCCGTATTCCCGTGGAACTGCCAGACCTTGCTGGACGGGAAGCGATTCTGAAAGTTCACGCAAAAGATGTACGTGTATCAAAAGATATAGACTGGCGTGCAATTGCGCTGGCAACCAGCGGTACAAGCGGTGCTGAATTGGCCAATATCATCAATGAAGGTGCGCTTCTTGCTGTAAAAGAAGGACGGAAAGAAGTCATTCAGAAGGACCTGGAAGAATCCATCGAAACCGTGATTGCGGGATACCAGCGCAAAGGTGCCGTGATTTCGCCGAAGGAAAAGAAAGTTGTTTCATATCACGAAATCGGGCATGCACTTGTCGCAGCAAAGCAATCCAATTCAGCCCCTGTTCATAAAATTACGATTATTCCCAGAACCAGCGGAGCCCTTGGGTATACGATGCAGGTGGATGAAGATGAACATTTTCTGATGTCCAGAGAAGAAATCTTCAATAAAATTACCACTTTGACGGCGGGGCGGGCTTCTGAGGAACTGATCTTCTCAGAGATTACGAGCGGGGCAGCCAATGATATTGAGAAGGCAACAAAACTAGCACGGGCCATGGTGACAAGACTGGGAATGTCAGAACAATTTGATATGACAGCGCTTGAAGTCATCAATAATATCTATCTGGGAGGCGATGCAAGCCTTGCCTGTTCCCCTGCTACACAGGCAAAGATTGATCAGGAAGTCATGTCAATCATTCGCACTGCGCATGATCGTGCACTGAAAATACTGAGGGAAAATGAACCCAAGCTCCACGAACTGGCTGCATACCTTCTCGAACGGGAAACGATCACAGGAGAAGAATTTATGCGGATTCTTACGGCTGGAGCTGAATCCTCAGAAGTGCTATTGCCTGGCCAATCGGAAGAAGCACCGGCAAGCAGTGTTACCGATCATCAGCCCGATGAACAATGCATTGATGTCCATGCCGAGTCGGAGGAGGAAAGCGAGTCGCTGTCGGAAGCAACACCCGAGGAAACCCATACACGGTTGGACTCATCTTCGAATGATACCTAAAAATCCGGATAAAAATGAATCTAAGATCAACAGCGCCTGCAGGGGTTTGCAGGCGCTGTTTTTTATTCATTGGAAGTCAGCATCTCATCAAGCATTTTTTCTGCTTTCATGCGGTGTGCTTTGACACTCTCAATATTTGGCCAATAACGCACAAGCATTGTTCCATCATTCCAGACCGTCTGCCGATAAGTCACTTTATTGCAGACAAACAGCAGGGCTTTTTTTGCACCCCCAAAGCATTCACGAATGGAATAGCTTTGCCCATAGACAAGGGAGTCACTGGGGTGTTCGAGAAAATCATGCGTGATTTCATCGATAGAAGTAAACCACCGGAACATTTCTTCTTTGGGAAAGATAAGCCCATCTGCGTAACTGCACTGAACACGTACAGAATCCCCGTCGACAGTTACCCACACTCTCCCAATGTAAAACAGATTGCTTGCGACCATTTTGAACACTTGGGTTCCTTGAATGGTCAGGTCAACCGGAAGAACATGGTACCACTTTTTGGTGAGTTCAGGAAAACGGTCCCTCAGGGAAACACCGATAACACCCGCTGTATTGTTGGGATACCAGGTTCCAATGGGTTCGGTCTTATGCTCAAGGAGCAAAAGTGGCGGAAGATCCGAGGGATTGACATCTACAGGTTTAGCGCAGTCATTCCAATTGCCGTCACTCCCCAATTGCTGCCAGCTATGGTCTATATATCGGTAGAGGTAGCCATCGGATGAAGAAGCTGAATAAAACAAAACTTCTCCATATGGATCATAAGTAACGGATTTCGTTTCATCCGCATTATGATAAGAATAGGAGGCAAGATGGCCATTTGCATTGTAATACGCGATTACGTTTTCACGACCGGTCCCGTTATAAAGATAGGAACCATCCGACTGCAGATAGAGCGATGATTCTGTATCCATGAAAGAAAGCAGCGTCCCATCTTCCCCATACCAGCTGATGATGCCGCTAGGATCATGCAGGAACATGGAATAGGATCCCGCCGGTAACGGACAGGTCCATTGTCCATACTTTTTTTCCATAGGTATTTCTTGATCGCTAAA
>ONVN01000067.1 GCA_900321295.1 uncultured Eubacteriales bacterium | reverse complement strand
CCATGCGTGATGCTTTTTCCTTCACCCGGCAAATCGGTCTGCTCAACGACAGCCGGCATAATCATATCCAGCATGGATCGGGTTTTCCATATGCGTGCCGCCCGGATCCTGTCTGTCCACAGTCTCTCATCCCCTGCCTTGATACTTCCGACAAGACAGAGGCGTTTCATGGCACGCGTCATGGCAACATACAGCAGGCGTGTATTCTCCGCAATTCCTGCGCGCTGCTCACGAACACCAAACGCATCCTTTCCGTATGTGTCCATCATGCTGTGCGAACGTCGGCGAATCATGGGGAGATACAGCCCAAGCGCCGGATTCTCTTCTCCTGAAGCAGTAAGGTTCATACGCAGCCGGCTCTGCACCGGCCCCTGCCGCACACTTTTCTGAAGATTCATCAGTATCACACAGGGGAATTCCAGTCCCTTGGATTTATGCATCGTCATGATCCTGACATAATTCTCCCCGATTCCCATCGTTGGATGATCATCACTGTCTGCCATTCTGGTTTCACGGGCTTCCTGCATTTCCCGGACAAAATCGGTCAGTCGTATCTGACCTGCTTTTTCTCCGTCCACTGCCCTCTGGTACAGAACATCCAGGTTTGCCTGTCTGGTTTTTCCATCCGGATATGCTCCGCGGGATGCATAGATACCGCTTTCGCGCATCAGCCACCAGACAAAGTCAGGGACAGACATTCTGGATGCTGCCTCTGTCCATTCCCGGATCTGATCAAGGGCTGCCCTGCATTTGCGGTCGATTTCCTTGTCATTGCGCTCCGCACACCGTTCAAAACACCGGTAAAAGGGTTCCTTGTCATTGAACTCCATTCGGATCTGCGCGTTGTCCTCATCGGTAAAACTGAACGGCGGATGAATCAGAGCACCCACGAGATCATCATCATTGTGCAGATTGTCAATCACCGTGAGCAGCGCCAGAAAGGCCTTGATTTCCGAAAGCCCGTAAAAATCGAGCCCGCCTTCGTAGACCGCGGGAATATGCATTTTCCGCAGATGATCCACGATTTTTGATGCCACGCCGCTGGCAACTTTCAGAAGAATGACAATGTCACTGTATGAATAGGTCTGAACGGAAGATACGTCCTCAGGGGGTACAACAAGAGAGCGGATATATCTTCCCACAGCCTCACACTGAGCTTCCAGCTGTTCCGCCTCTTCGTCATTCCTGTTTACAAGAATGACATCAACCGGTCCATATTCTCCGGAAACATTCGCGCGGAGATGATCCTGCGGCAGATAGTCCATTTCCGTCACAAGGCGGTCCATGGAAGCGTCAAAAACCTCATTGACACACTCAACAACCGCCCTGCATGACCTGTAATTGTCCACAAAAAAGATTCGGCGCTCTTCTGCTTTTTCATCATCCCGGAAGTGCTCCCGATAGGACTGAAAAAGGCTCGGATTGGCATTCCGGAACCCGTAGATACTCTGCTTGACATCCCCTACCATAAACAGCTGATGGCCCGGCCCGGACAGTGGCTGAATGATCGCATCCTGAATCGCACTGACATCCTGGCACTCGTCCACAAAAACATAGCGGTATTTCGCCAGAAGTTCAGCACATTTGTCCGGATCCGACATGATCTCATAGGCTGACTGTTCCATATCGGCATAATCGATCACTCCGGCTTCTTCCTTTTTCTGCCGGTAAAGCTCCGTCACTTCACGAACAAGGGTTTCCAGTCCCTGCAGTTCCTCCCGGATGATTCCATTTCTGCGTTCCTGGTCCGGAGCCAGGATCAGGTCCAGTCTGTCCATTGCTTTCCGGAGCACGCCTTCCGAGCCTTTCAGGTCACTTCGGATATCATTAAATGCCTTCTTCCAGGCCTTGATGCTCTCATCCTTTTCGCGGGTGGCCGGTGCTTTTCCAAACTGGTCCCTGGTGCTCTCAAGCAGTGCTCTTTTCTGCAGCATGTCCGGTGTTTTATCCCACTTGTCAAAAAAGCCTTCCACCACTGCCCTGTCGCTTTCATATACGGCTTTAAACCCGGCTGCGGCAAGAGGCGACTGGAGCAGTTCCTCTTCCTTCAGTATCTTTTCCCGCATGTCTATGACATCAAGATCCGCAGCGCGAAGAATTTCTCTCTGCCATTCTTCAGAAGGCGGACACTCCGCAAGATGATGAAGAGCTTCCAGCGGTCTGGGAATGCCCATCAGCACATCATAAAGATCCAGGACCATTTTCGTCAGCTCTTCGGTGCTGAAAGCTGTGAGAAGATGCGAAACTTTCCTTCTGTCTTCCGGCGCATAGGCACTGTTTTTCCCCAGAATCTTTTCAACCGCATCTCCAAAGCTTTCCTCTTTCAGGCGGCTCTGTTCGCTCTCTTTCATAACCCTTGGCTCAGCCGCTGTTGCCCGATTGTCACTGTATTCCTTCAGCAGGGTCTGACAGAAGGAATGAATCGTACTGATGGATGCCGTCTCAATTTCACTCAGGGCCTTTGCTGCTTCAGGAGACCCATCCTCCTCGAGCAGTTCATGAAGTTTGTTTTTCATGTTGCGGGCAGCATCTCTTGTAAATGTAATCACAAGAAACTGTGAAATATCTGCCTTCGGATCGGTCTTGAGCGTATGCAGGATTTTATGGACCATTACGGTGGTCTTGCCGGACCCAGCGGCAGCTGAAACAAGAATACGGGGATTATCAGCCTCTATCGCTTTCTGCTGGTCAGTATTAAACTTCGGCATGGCGCGCCTCCTCCTATGGGAATTATATCAATTCAGGCAGCAATTGGATAGGACGGATTTCTGCCTTTTCTGGATACCGGGCTCTTTGGCCCGGTTTTTTTTGATTTTTCCATCAAAATGATGTATTATGGAAAAAAACATTTCGGAAGGTGACATTATGCGCAGAAGAACAAAGATCGTGTGTACAATGGGGCCCCGACTTTTTGATGAGAACCTGCTTGAACCGCTCATGCGCGCAGGTATGGATGTTGCGCGTTTCAATTTCAGCCATTCCAACCATGAAGAACACCTTGTCCGCCTTCGCGAAGTGATTCGTATGCGCGACAAGCTCGGGCTTCCCATTGCAACCATGCTGGATACGAAAGGTCCTGAAATCCGCACAGGAGATTTTGAAGGCGGCCGTGTTCTTCTTGAAAGCGGGCAGTTCTTCACCCTGTACACGGATGAACGGATGGGAAACAAAGAAGGATGCTCAATCACGTACACAAACCTTCCCAAAGATGTCAAAGCGGGCGATTCCATCCTGATTGATGACGGTCTGGTCGGCATGCGCGTGGAAGAAGTCAGTGAAACGGCGATTGTTTGCAAGGTACTCAACGGCGGCGCTGTTTCCAATCATAAGGGCATCAATGTGCCCGGTGCCCATCTCTCCATGCCCTTCATTTCTGAGAAGGACCGTTCCGATATTCTTTTCGGTATCGAAAACCACTTTGACTATATTGCCGCTTCTTTCACCCGTTCTGCCGATGATATTCTTGCAATCCGCCGGATTCTTGCCGAGAAGGACTGCACCTGGATGCGGATCATTGCCAAGATTGAAAACATGGAAGGCATTCAGAATCTGGAAGAAATTCTGCGAACAGCAGATGGTATCATGGTGGCTCGCGGAGACATGGGTGTTGAAATACCGCTTGAAGAAGTGCCTGCACTTCAGAAACACATTATTCACGAATGTGTCGCAGCTGGCAAACCCGTCATTACAGCAACACAGATGCTGGACTCCATGATGAAGAATCCACGTCCGACCCGCGCCGAAGCGACAGATGTTGCCAATGCCATCTATCAGGGCACCAGCGCCATCATGCTTTCCGGTGAAACAGCGGCCGGTCTCTATCCCGTTGAATCTGTCCAGACCATGGCAAGAATTGCCATGAAAACAGAAGCCGATATCGACTATGTCCATCAGTTTGCCACTGCAACCTATAACAACCGTTATGATATTACGGCCGCTATTTCCCATGCAACCGTCACTTCCGCCCATGACCTGAAGGCCAGTGCCATCATTTCGGTCACCAAATCAGGCGGAACGACGCGTATGATTTCCCGTTATCGTCCCGACTGCCCCATTATCGGCTGTACAACGGACAGCACCGTTTACCATCAGCTCAACCTTTCCTGGGGCGTTATTCCGGTTCTCATTGATGAGGAATCCAACACGGATGATCTCTTTGAACACTCTGTTGAAGCAGGTGTCAAAGCCGGCGTCATTCATGATGGTGAACTGGTGGTCATTACAGCAGGTGTGCCCTTGGGCATCTCCGGCACCACCAACATGATGAAGGTGCACGTGGTGGGTCATTCACTTCTCCGTGCAACACCTGTTGTTCCGGGCAAAGCAACTGCTCCACTGTATATTCTTCAGGATCCTCTCAAGGCAAACGAAGAATTCCGCACAGGTTCCATTCTGGTATGTGAGAAGGTTACCCGGCAGATTCTTCCTCTGGTCCGCAAGTCCGCTGGTCTTATTCTTGAAGACCCTGACCCCGAAAGCCAGGGTGTCGTTGCGGGCATTTCCTTGGACATTCCCGTCCTGATTGGTGCGGGCAATGCGACACATATTCTCAAATCCGGCGCTGTTGTCACCCTCGATGCAGCCGACGGCACCGTAACATGCAATTGATTTTCGGAGGCACTATGACACTTTTTCTTGACGGCGATCTCTATGCCACGGCTCAGGATCTGCACCTTGCCCTCAAGCGTATGCTTGCACTTCCTGACTATTATGGAATGAACGGTGATGCACTCTATGACTGTCTTTCGGAGCGCAGAGAGCCGGTATCCGTTTACATCGCAACCCGCGGAAATGATGAAGTCAGTCGTGCACTGGATATCATCTGCCACGTCATTGCTGATCTTGGCGGAGAAGTGAAAAATGCATAATCCCCGGCCCCGGATCATCCGGGGCCCTGTTTGAAGAATCATGAAAGGAACAGATCATGCGCTGCAGCTGTAAAGAATGCGGAACCTATATGGT
>ONVN01000422.1 GCA_900321295.1 uncultured Eubacteriales bacterium | reverse complement strand
GTACAGGTCCTCCAGATAAATGCCGGCACGCCCCAGAAACATGGAGAAGTTATGAAAGAACAGGGCAAAACCGACTTCCACTCCCTCTTCCGAGACCAGCAGCACCTCGGCCTTTTTCTTTTCAAAGATCCATTCCCGGAGCAGATCCTCGGTGGCGACCACCTGATCTGCCATCTTCTCATACTCCGCCAGGGCACGAATCATGCGGAGAATCACGCCGCAGTCCTCCGCCTCGGCCTTTCGTATCATCATGCTGTGTTCCTCCCACGGCGGCACACCTGCCAGCCGAAGATGGAGTATACCCGATTCCTGCCCTGTCCGCAAGGGACACGTCCTGCGCCTTCGTTCTATTGCAGAAAACAGGTTTCGGGCGTAAAATAGCGCTATCCCTGCCGAAGACAACCCCACATTGCAGCCCTTGCGCCCCGGCTTTCCGACGGCGCAGGTTCCCGCATAAGACGGGCACCCGGGCTTTTCCCTGCCATCGCGGCGGAAAGGAGCGTCTTCAGCGGCCTTATGTGCAGTTTTCTGCACCGCTCTTATCCGGAATCCGTGACTTGCGCAAGGAGGTTCACATGACAGGCATCGTGGATGCAGGCGGCGGCCTGCGCGGCATTTATGGAGCCGGTGTCTTCGACTATTGTCTGGAACATCAGATCTGTTTTGATGACTGTATCGGCGTTTCCGCAGGCAGTGCCAACATCTTTTCCTATGCGGCCGGCCAGCAGGGACGCAATTACCATTACTATATTGATTATTCCTTCCGAAGCGAGTATATGAGCCTGAAAAACCTGCTCACCAAAGGCTCCTATCTGGATATGGATTATATCTACGGCACCCTTTACAATGCATCCGGTGAAAGGCCCCTGGATTACCCGGCGGTCGCCCAGTCCGGGATGCGCCTTCAGGCAGTCGCAACCTCCGCCCTGACCGGAGAGCCGCACTATTTTTCCAAGGACGACCTGAAGCAGGACTGCTATGATATCATCAAGGCCTCCTGCAGCATCCCCGTTGTGAACAAACCGTATTGTATCAATGGAATCCCCTATTATGATGGCGGCATCAGTGATCCGATTCCGGCGGAGAAAGCATTTGCGGACGGATGTGACCGGGTGGTCGTCATCCTCACAAGGCCGGTGCAGGAATGCCGCGATGCGAAAGGTGATTCTTTTTTTGCACGGTTCATCGAGAAAAAGTATCCCCGGGCCGCAGAGCTTCTGCTGCACCGCAATGAACTGTACCAGGCGCAGCTGCACAGGATTCAGCAGTACGAAAAAGAGAAGCGGCTGCTGATTCTCGCTCCCAAAAGCATCTATGGGATGAAGACGCTGACCAAAGACAAGAAGGTCCTTCACCAGCTGTATCTGGATGCCTGGAAGGACGCAGAGGCCATTCCGCTTTTCCTGAAAAGCGGCTTCTGCTGAGAGGAGAGGATCTGTATGGAAGAGAAAGACCAGATTTTTATCAGTTACCGCCGTGACGGCGGAGAGGATTTGGCCCGCCTGCTGGAGGAAAACCTGAAGGACCGCGGCTTCAATGTCTTTTTCGATGTCGAATCCCTTCGCTCGGGTGCCTTCAATACCGCCCTGTTTTCGAAAATCGATGAATGCGCCGATGTGCTCGTCGTGCTGCCTCCCCACGGTCTGGACCGCTGCGTGGCCAAGGATGACTGGGTCCGTCAGGAAATTGCCTATGCCCTGAAGCAGGAGAAAAACGTCATCCCGATCCTGATGCGGAATTTCTCCTTTCCGCCCACCCTGCCGGAGGACATTGAGAAAATCCGGTACATGAACGGTATTGCCGCCAACAGCGAGTTTTTTTCGGCCGTCATCGAAAAGCTGGTAACGCATTTTCTGAAGAGTCTGCCGGTCAACGGACAGATCAGCGATCAGCAGCTGCTGGATGCCGTCAAACGCGGCGACAACCAGGCCATGAACCTCATGGGCATGCGATACGAAACCGGTTCGGAAACGCTCCTCGCCAGTCAGCCCAAAGCCCTGGAACTCTACCTCCAGGCGGCCGAAGCCGGCAATCCGGGGGCCCTTTTCAATCTGGGCGATGTCTATGAGCAGTGCAGCCGGGATCTCACCCGTCTGTATGACTTTGCGATGGATGCGGAATTCGCCGGGGTTGATTCGGAAACAGCCCGCATCCGGCTGACGGAAAAGGCGGAGGCATGCTATACAAAGGCCGCCGATCTGGGTTTTCTTCCGGCCATGTATCGTCTGGGCAATCTGCGGGAAGCACAGCATGATCTGGCCGGTGCCTTCGAGCTGTATCGGAAAGCGGCCGACGGAGGATTCCCGCCTGCCCAGAATGCCGTCGGATATTTCCTGATGCATGGCATTGCGTGCAAAGGTGATCCCAACGCCGCGATCGCCCTCTATAAGAAATCCGCGGAAAACGGGTTTGCGGCCGGTGCCTACAATTATGCGCAGGCCATGGAACTCATCAATCTGAATGAAGCGGTTTCCATGTACCGGAAAGTCGCCTTCGGAGAAAACGCCATTCCTCAGGCAGCCTATGCGCTTGGACGCATTTATGAGACCCGACTGAAGGATCTGCACAGCGCCGTCACATATTATCATATTGCGGCTGCCGACGGCATGCCCGATGCCGAGAAAGCCCTGAAACGCTGTCAGGATTATCTCTTTGCCAGCGCATCCGATTCCAAACGATAAGCACAGCGGGGAGCGATATCATGGACCGTCATCAGTCATTCCTCTTTTCCAGGATGAAACGAACCAGTCATAATGTCTTCGGTTTTTCCAGCCTCCTGTACAGCCTGCTCTATGCTGCAGGGATTGCCCTGTGCATCCTCTTTCTGCTGGATGTGGTGACCCATTCCCTGGCCCTTGTCTACCGGCTTCTGATCGCCGTGGTGATTCTCCTGGCTTCTTTTGCCGTCAGCCTTTTCATGAACCGCTGGCGGAAGATCGAGCCCCATCCCTATTCCCGTCAGCCCGGATTTGAATTCCTGGGACTTTATGATCTGAAGAACAGCGAACCCGGGAAGCAGCACGACGTGCTTCCAAGAGATGAAGAGGTTGCCTTCATACGGAGGCTTCTGGAGGAAACCATCTTCCCCCAGGTGTCCGTCAAGCAGGCGCTTTGTCTGACCGGCCGCAGCGGCTGCGGGAAATCCACGATTCTTGCCTTTTTCCGTCAGGCTTTCCAGAACGAGTATAAGATCTATGACTTTTCCGGCAACTACCGGGAATTCCATGGGCATATGACGGAACTCTTCGGGAGCAATATCGATCTGAAGCTGCAGGAACTCACCCATCACAGCAAGGTTGTCTTCATTCTGGATCAGTTCGAACGCTATTTCTTCCTGTCTCCGGATCAGCAGCGTTCCATGCGTGACATGATCCGTCATCTGTGCTGTAAAAACACGGCCGTGATTATCTCCATGCGGGAAGAGTACCTGGCCAATTTTCTGAAACAGTTTGACATGAACAATCTTCTGTCTTCGGATGAAGCCCCCGGCGTCCAGCCGATCGGTGTTCTGCAGTCCCTGATGAACATTATCCTGAAAAACGACGGGGATGCCCGTCCGCGCGGTTTCTTGCCCCGGCATGATGCGTCCATGCTGTGGAATGGTTTCCGGATCAAGAATAACCTGTCCAGGCATCTGGACAGCGCGGATGATTCGCTGGAACGCATCTGTCTGGAACAGATCGGTGCCACCCTGTTCTACTGCCGGAACCAGAATGAAGTCAGTTCCCAGCTGGGCGGAGAAACCTACCATGACTCGGTGATGGAAAGCAAATGCCGGCGTCTGTTCGGAGAATCCGGCAGTGCGCTCTACCGGAAGCATGAGGGGCAGTCCCTGATTGAACAGCAGATCATCTTTCACATGGCGGAATATAATCAGAAAATCCTTTACTGCCCGGAAGAGGATCTCAAGCGGCTGATCGAAGGAAACAACAGTGAATTGTTTGAGCAGTATTTCGATGCCCAGCTGTCTTCCTGTCCGAGTTTCTTTCACGCCTCCCGTATCCTGTATCTGCTGAGCCAGGCAAGGCTCCATCATATCGCCATCCAGACTTCGGACATTGAAAACGCCCTGTTCCCCAACCTGTTTGACAAGAAGGGCCATGCAAAACTGATGGACAATATCCGTCAGCTGGAAACCCTGCAGCTGATCCGGAAAAACACGGAGCGAAGCAGTCAGGAATATGAAATCGCCCATGATTTTATCGCTTCCGCCTATCTGCAGTATTGTTCCAACAGCATGAACCGGAATACCAAGAATGCCCTCGATCTGTATCTTTCTGAATATATGGATGAAAAGCTGACAGAAGGATTCAGACAGAAGATGGCCCACCGGGAAAAGGCTTACCGCCAGCGTTTCTATCCCCTTGCCACAGGGATTGCCGTTCTGTTCATGGTTCTTTGTTACTTCATACAGCGTTTTGTTTACAATCCCTGGATCACCGTCTGGTCCGCTGCCAACCCGTATGGCCTGTATGTTCCCGCGTTCCCGGTTTTCATCACCGTCGTCAGCGTCATCTATCTGTGTTTCATGTATGATAAGGTGGCCGCCTACCACCATGACGGCAAAGCCGGTCTGTGCAAGGGAATCTACGTTGTCCTGATGCTCTTGGCCTCCTCCGCCGTGTTCTGTTACCCGCATTTCCTGCTGCTGGACGGTGTGGACCTGGCGCTTGCCGCCGTCAATTTTGCCCTCCTCCTGGACAGCAGTTACCGTCAAACCTGCCGGAACGAGCTTTCTTTCTATGGTTATAAATCCTGTATGATCGGTCTGGTTTTCGGTGCTGCCCATATCCTGTTTTTCATCTTCAATCGGCAGTTTGCTGATTATATGATTCTCATTGAGTTTATCATGTTCACCATTCTTGTCGCCTATGCCTTCCTGGCCCACATGACCCTGGAATTCCTGTTCGCGCGGATGTCCGATGCATCCAGCGTCCGGATCCGGCAGAATGCAGGCCAAAATACCTGAACGGGAAACCGGC
>ONVN01000340.1 GCA_900321295.1 uncultured Eubacteriales bacterium | reverse complement strand
GCAGGCTGGCGTCTTGGCACGAAAGACATCATCGATCTGGGCATGGGCGACCAGACCTTCCTGCCTCTGGAAGACCTGATTGCAAAGTATGCTCCTAACATCGAAGAAGTCCTGAACATCCCTGGCGTCCGTGACTCCATGACGCTGCCGGATGGTCACATCTACTGCATCCCGTACGTTGTTGGCGAACCCGAAGCAACCTTCAAGCCCTACATCAACCAGGTATGGCTCGAGAGAGTCGGTATGGCAATGCCCACAACGCCTGAAGAGCTCAAGGCTGTGCTGATCGCTTTCCGTGATCAGGACGCAAATGGCAACGGCGATCCCAGCGATGAAATCCCGTTCTCCGGCGACCCGAACAACCTGAGCCTTGGCATGCTGGCTGGCTGGTGGGGCGTGGATGCCAACAGCGGCAACAGCGACTATCCGTATTTCGCACTTGTTGACGGCAAGATCCAGTTCAACGCCAACAAGCCGGAATACAAGCAGTTCATCGAATTCTTTGCTGATCTCTACAAAGAGAAGCTGATTGACCCTGAAATCTTCACGCAGGACCTTGAGACCTGGAAGGCAAAGGGCAAGCAGGACCTGTATGGTGTATCCATCGCCTATGGCCCTGGCGACTATTTCGAGAACTTCAACAAGGGCACCGAAGATTATGAAAAGTATGGCGAGAATGCCTTCACCTATCTGCCTGTGCTGAAGGGCTGCGAGAACCCGATCTATCATCGTAACTCCTACGGTGTAACCCTGTTCCGTACCCAGGCCGTCATCACCGATAAGTGCGATGAAGAAAAGGCTGCCATCATTATCCGCTGGTTCGACAACCTGTACACCAATGACAACAGCCGTCAGTCCGTTTCCGGCCCGTTCGGCATCAAGATTGAGAAGCTCGGTGAGCATCTCTATCGTGAACTCGACACCTCCAACTTCACCGATGAACGCAATGAGAAGTATGGCTGGGCCAACATCTTCACGCAGTCCCTGTGCCGTTACTATCATGACGACGTCGTTCTCGGCGCTGGCAAGACCGAAGTTGAAAAGTCTTTCAACGATATCGGCGACGAACTCTATGGACCGTACCTGAATGAACACTTCCCTGCTGTCTGGTCCACCAACGAAGAGGACGGCAACCGTGCCTCTATCCTTGCCACCGACATCAACACCTATGTGAAGAACAAGATGGCACAGTGGATCTCTGGCGAAGCCAATGTCGAAGAAGAATGGGATGCATACTGCGCACAGCTCGAAGCTTATGGCCTCGAAGAACTGACCGCTATCCATCGCCGCGCATTGGGCGAAGCTGAATAATTTTTCAGTATAAACATGCAGCACCCTGCCCCAAAAGGGCAGGGTGCTCTTCTTGTATTCAGAGGAAAAGTAATGTACTATACGCTCATGACAACAGTATGGGAGGTATTGTCGATGGGAGACGCAATCATTCAGGGAATGCACGGTTGCAGCCGCGAGGACGAATATGTTGCCCCCAGTGATCCCCTGATTCAGGAAAGGCTTTCCTGGTTCCAGGATCAGAAGCTTGCGCTCATGATGCATTTTGGTATTTACACTCTTCCAGGCATCTGCGAATCATGGCCGCTTTCTGAAGAAGACGCGGTCTGGAGCCGCGAAGAAATCGACTGGGAAAAGGATCCGTCCGCATTCCGCAGGCAATACGTCGACCTGAACAAGAGCTTCAACCCGATCCGCGTCCGTCCTGAAGTATGGGCAGACATTGCTGCACGGGATGGCTTCAAGTATCTGATCTTCACGACCAAACATCATGATGGTTTCTGTCTTTTCGACTCTGCATATACGGATTATAAGACCACATCCCCGGACTGTCCTTTTCACACGCATCGTCACGCCAATCTCGTCAAAGATGTCTTTGACGCATTCCGTGCCAAAGGGCTCGGGATTGCTGCGTATTTTTCAAAGCCTGACTGGCATTGTCCCTGGTATTGGGCGGAAGGCATGGAAAAGCCTGTCGGTGCATGGCGCAATCCCACCTATGTTCCAAAAGATCATCCCGAATTGTGGGAAAAATACGTCACCTTCACGCACAATCAGATCATGGAACTGATACGTGATTATGGACGTATCGATATTCTGTGGCTGGATGGCGGTCAAGTGCGTCCGGACAATGGTCAGGACATCCGGCTGAGCGAAGTCGTGGCCAAGGCCCGTCAGTTGCAGCCGTGGCTGCTTACTGCCGACAGAACGGTTGGCGGTGAGAATGAAAACTATATAACGCCTGAACAAAGCGTTCCCACGACACCGATTCATGTACCCTGGGAAAGCTGCGTAACGGTGGGAACTGCTTTTTCTTACCGGTACAATGAACGCTATAAGACGCCGCGCCAGCTGGTTCATCTGCTGATCGATGTTGTATGCCGCGGAGGAAATCTCGCACTCAATATTGCGCCTCAGCCGGACGGCAATCTGCCTGCACCTGCCGTGCAGGCTGTGGACGCCTTGGGCGAATGGCTGAAGGATGACGGAGAAGCAATCTACGGTACCCGCATGGCTGAGCCAAATGAGGTGGGAAAAACTGCTTTCACGAAGAAAGGCAATCTGCACTATGCCCTGCATCGTCTTTCTGAAGGCGAAACACTGGGAGAGAATCTCCTCATTCCGTGGCCGCATTCTGCACAGCATCTTACACTCCTCGGTCTGGAAGCCCCCCTGCACTTTACGCAGAATACAGAAGGCCTTCTTGTGCACATTGCCGAAATTCTGAGAGGCACTTCCCCACTTGCCCTTGCAATCCGAATCGAGAACTGAATCCTTTGTCTGAAAGGAAAAAGGAAGAGGAGCAGAATGCAGCTGTTCGTTCTGATCCTCTTCCTTTTGTTATGTATCGTTTTGAGCTGATTTATTGG
>ONVN01000299.1 GCA_900321295.1 uncultured Eubacteriales bacterium | reverse complement strand
TCTCGCGAAGCTTCAGGAGAATACCTGGACACAGGATGAACAGCAGCAATGGCCGCTGCTGGCTTGGCTTGCGGAAGGGGAAAAGAAAGTCTGCGTCTATGTGGACGGAGAAGAAGCGCTGACGGACATTCATCGTCAGCTTCAGGAGAAAGGGATTTTTTCCGCCCTGATTTGTGATGCAGGGCATACAGAGTTTCATGGGGAAGCTACTTTGACCTGCCTTGCTACCGAACCGGCAGGAAATGAACAGCTGGATCCGGTAACCGGTGAGCTTCCGCTCTTCTGATAACACTGTCATCAAGGGCAAGTTTGAATCTTGCTGAACATAGGGAGGCCTATACATGAGAAAGATGTCGCTTTTCCTGCTGTTGATCTGTCTGCTTGTTCCCTTTGCAGCACAGGCCCGTGAAGTCATCCTTTCGGCTGGCGGAAGCTTCTGCTTTGCAGTCGATGCAGAAGGAACCATATGGGGATGGGGAGACAATACCAAGGGGCAGCTGGGAAACGGTACCAAAAAACGTGCCTTTTATCCGCAGCAGGCGGCGGTGACGCTGAATGGAATGGATGTTGTCGCCATTGACTGCGGGAATGAGAACGCACTCTTCCTGCTCAAGGATGGAACCGTGTGGACCTGTGGACCAAACAATTACGGCCAGCAGGGTTTTTCTGGGGCTCCGGCCTACGTTTTTGAACCGGTTATGATTCCCGGGCTTGAACACATTGTACAGATTTCAAGCGGATGGGGACACTGCATGGCTCTTTCAGAAGATGGAAAACTGTATGGCTGGGGACGCAATAACTGTGGCCAGGTTGGAAACGGAACAACGAAAAATGTCAAGGATCCGGTTCTGCTTCCTCTTCCTGCCATTGTTGATGTGGAGTGCGGCGGAAAATATACCATGGCAGTTGATGCGGAAGGGCATCTTTGGGGCTGGGGTGAAAATGATCAGGGCCAGCTTATGGATTCCGGAAAGAAAAAGGTCACCGAACCTGTAAGACTTGAAACCGGGTTCGCTATTCAGGAAATTGCCTGTGGAGGATCGACTTCCTATGCCCTCAGTGAGGACAACCGAGTGTATGCCTGGGGACGCAATGATTTCTGGCAACTGGGTATCAAGAACGGAAAATCAAGCAAGGTGCCTGTCATGGCAGAACTTCCGGAAGATCTGAAGATTCTGGATGTCTATGCCTATAACACCCACACAGCAATTCTTACGGAAGATGGCGGTTACTGGACCTGGGGAATGACGCGGTGCGGGCAGCTTGGAAACGGAAAGCATCCGTCAAAAAGCATGCCCACGGACTGCGAGATTGAAACCCCGGTAATGCTTGCATCCATGGGTTCTTCCGGCTCCTACATTATGAAAGAAGACGGAACCGTGTGGGCAAATGGCTATGGGGAGGTTGGACAGACGGGGGCATATCCGAAAAAGACAGGGTATGTCTATTCATGGAAATGGACCGGACTGAATCTCCTGGAAAGCACCTGGACAGACCCAAAAAACTGAAAACAAAAATGGAAGGCGATGGCTGTGGATCCATCGCCTTCCGCTTTTATTGCGGAGAATGAACAAAACAGGCAAGCCCGGAGCTTCGGGCATAGGTGATGAGACGATGCGTTCCGCCTTCTTCACCGTTATAAAAGGCGATGAGCCTGGAGGAATGATCGACCAGAAAACGGTTCCGGCGCTCAAAGACATCCGGAGCAAAGGAAGGGGAGATAACAACTCTGTGGTCTGCCTCGTTCCAGAGCTTTTCGTAGGATGTTCTCCATTCCTCCTTCCATCTGACAGGGAAGGAAGGGTAGGGGGTCACAGCAATCAGATGTAGATTCGGGTACAGCCTTTTTCGCTCCAACACCATCTGTCCAGCCCAGATATCGATCCCCATCGCCATTCCGGTCAGGAAGGTGACATAACCATCTCCGAGTGCCCTGTCAATCTGATCAGAAAGCCATGCGGTGATCTCACTTCTGCTTTCCGTAAGCTTTTCTGGCCGGTGCCCCGCGAAGCAGCAGCGGTGACGGCGCAGTTCCAGTTCGTCAGCCATTGAAAATACCTCACATGTGGTCATTCCTCAGGACACCGGACTGTGCCTCCGGGTTCTTCGGACTCTGTTGATATGCCGGGCAAAGTTTCCGGAGGTCAGGAGATCCTCCAGCAGAACCTGTTCCAGAACGGGAACGCTGCAGGACATAAATCCGGCACGCTCACGGTAAAGAGAAATAAGACTTGCTGGCAGGACCATAAAGCCTGCGCGGATGGAGGGTGCGACGGTTCTGGAAAAAGTGTTTACATAGATGACCCGCTCCATTTTACTGAGGGAGAAGAGTGTGTCCTCTGCCTTGGAGGAAGGGCTGAATTCGGAGTCGTAGTCGTCTTCAATGATAAATCCTTCTTTTTTCATGGCCCAGCTGATGTATTCCTGTCTTTTGGAAGCGCTGGCTGTCACCAGGGTCGGGAAGCTGCGAAATGGCGTGACATGGAGTACGGAAGCTTTGGTGTGCCGCAGTGCTGTACTGCGAACGCCGTCTGATCCCATCGGCAGATAATCCAGGGTGACGCCCTGGGCAAGGTATACGTGCTGAATCATGTCATAGGAAGGTGTTTCGACAGCATAAATCCTTTCCCTGCCGAGTATCTGGACAATGAGTCCGTAGAGATATTCTGCGCCGGAGCCGATGACAATCTGATCAGGCTGAACTCGTATACCACGGACTCTGGCCAGGTGATCCCGGATGGCTATCCGCAGGGAGAGAAGTCCGTCATTCGGGGATTTCTCCATCAGCCGGCTACCCCATTGGGTGAGAATTCTTCGAACGGTTCTGGCATACAGTGGGAAGGGCAGGTATTCGCGATGTGATTCCGGGAGCGTGGATGGAATCAGAGGAACAGAAGATTCCTCAGGCAGAGAAATCAGATCTGTTTGCCGGTAGGTGACATAAAAACCACTGCGCTCTCTTGAAGCCAGATAGCCTTCGTCACAGAGGATGGAATAGGCGTGTGCCACCGTCATGAGACTGACACCGTTTTCCTCGGCGCAGGTCCGTTTGGAGGGAAAACGGGAGCCAAAGGGATACACCCCGCTGGTAATGGCATCCCGCAGTTTTTCATATAGATGCAGATATATTCCGCCGTTTCTGGGCATCGAATCATCTCCTTGCATAGAAAAACTGGTCTTATAAAAGAATTACAAACTGGTACTTTTATACATACCACAAGCGAAGTATACTCCTCCATGCGCAGATCGTAAAGGGTTTGCAAAGGGAGGTTATACCATGCAGGAAAAGAATGTGAATGTGTATCGTATAACAAGTCTGGCAATCATGTCAGCTATTATTTATGTAATCACACTGTTCCGCTTCCCCTTTCTTGGTTCCAAAGTTCATCTTGCCAACAGCATGTGTCTGGTCAGTGGCATGCTGTTCGGACCGGTCTGGGGTGGCATTGCGTCAGGCTTTGGCTCAGCGCTTTATGATGCGCTGGCAGGCGGATATGACCTGATCAATGTTCTGATTACATTTGTCAGCAAGTTTGCCATGGCATTTCTGTGTGGATTTATGCTGCAGAAAAGCAGCAGAAAAGGCCTTCCGGTTGTGATTGCAGGAAGCGTGGCAGGTGCTCTTCTTTATGTCGGCCTGTATATGTTGAAGACTTTTGTTTATCAGCGTTTTGTGTACGCATTCCCCATGGATGCCGTATGGGCAACCATGGTCAGCAAACTGATTCCATCCCTGATCAACGCATTGGCAGCGGTCATTACAGCTCCAATTTTTTACCATGCTGTCCTCCCGGCGATGCGGCATACGGGCATTCTGGATAAAGTCGTCGGACATTCCTGAGGGGCTGCCAATGTCGGTCTGCCCGAGGAAAAAGGGAACAGGGCTGTGTCAGGAATGCTTGAATATTCAGCTTTCCTGTACATGCTTCATGCGAAATCCGGGCAATTTCTTGACAGAACGACACAAAGGCATGTACAATACGCGTATGTTGCAGTGATTTGCAACAGGGCAGTGTAAAATATCTTTTTCTATGGGGGCGAAAAAGGGAAGACTGCCGTATTGCATATGAAAAGGAGGGTCTTCGTGAGCCGATATCAAGTCAGGCGAAGAGGTACCAACCGGACATTTGTGGACAGAAGAGGACCCGGGAGCAGGCTGCAGGGAATCGTAATCATCGTGCTGCTTGTCATTCTGGTCATTGGTTTGATTTATGCAGGGCCTGCTTTGAAGCAGAAGAATGACGAGGAAGAGCTGGTCCGAGGCAGAATGCTGGCAGAGTGTGAAGGAGCTGTCACGAGAGTGCAGAGACTGAGCCGTACAGCCGGAAGCAATTCGTCGCAGACGCTTGGTGAAATCCGCAGCTATATCTATACACTGGATGTTCTGAATCAGACACACTTTTCGCTGACAGGGAAGCAATTGCTGGATACGAATCATTTTTCAACGATTTATTCACTGATTGAAACATACTGGTCTCAGCTCCTTTCAGGCTCGGATACGGGGGCTATGCAGACGACACTGACCAATGCACTTTCGGAATTGTATTTACAGGTCCAGAAACTGAACTGAGCGGAAAACCTGAAACGATCGCAGTATGGTTTCAGGTTTTCGTGCGTATACGGGTTTCCACGAAGGGAAAATGCGGTGGCATCCGGCTGCATTTTGGTGTGATCCTCTTCAGAGAGGAACATCTTTTTCTTGAGATGTACGGAAAGACCGGTAGGAAAAAAGGGACGGATGAAGAAATGAGATATTCTGGTTTGCCGGCCTGAAAGCTGGCAGATGGAATATGGCGCCGAAGAAAGCTGGAATGATCGACATGCAGCCATCCGCAGGGACCGGTACGACCCGGGGTTTCTCCAGGCTGAATGCATATGGCAGAGGACGGCACCTGGAACGGGTCAAAGGTTTAGGAGGGTTATTATGAAAAAACTTGGGTGTTTCGTTGCTGTACTGGTTCTGCTTCTCGGAGTGATCCCGATGGGCAGTGCAGATACGGCTGTGGTCAAAGACTGGAATTTTTATCTGATTCCGGACAGCAATACCCGTGAACTGACAGAAGAGGAAATCTGGGACTGGGATTATGAATCCATGTGGTACCTGATCAATGAGATTTTTGCCCGGCATGGATTTGTGTTCAAGGAGAACGGACAGTTTGACTCCTACTTCAGCCGTCAGCAGTGGTATACGCCGAACGATGATACAGCGGCCAATAAAATGGCTTATGGCCAGATGACCAGCCTTGAATGGCGGAACGAGCATACCATCAAAGTCGTTCGAGACAAGATGAAGGAACTGAAGACAAAGAACGACGAAGGGACGAAGAACTGGAAGAGCTTTATTCCTCCGGAAGGCATGCTTGCAGGATTCAGCAATGGGCGGGTCGGAAATAAAGTGAACTGGCCGGTATATTCTGCACCTTCTGAAAACGCATGGCGTGGAGCCAATGGAAAAGCCAGCATGAATGCAGGCTGGGAATACTGGGGTGCAGGCTGGGATGAAGGATGGCTGATGGTTCTTTATGAAACCAATAAGGGAAGTGTCCGCATTGGTTATGTACAGCCAACCTACAATACCGGCATTGAGGGTTCCCTGAATTTCTCCAAGATAGAAACAACGGTGATGCAGTCCTGTACACTTACGGATGATCCGATGCGCTCCAATTCCCCGGTCACCACGCTGAAGGTCGGTGAAAAGGTGACCTATCTGGCCACTTTCTATGGCTATGGCGCTCAGAAGGCCTGGGCTTATGTGGAAACCATCGTTGAAGAAAAACGGGCGAGAGGCTTTGTTCCTGTCAACTGTCTGGATATTGCCTATACAGACGAAGCAATCTCGGAAGGAAACAACCCGCTTGGAAATGGCTGATGGAAGGAAAAAGCACGCCGGAGCAAGGCAGCTCCGGCGTGCTTTTTCGTCGTTTCGGAGAGAAGACCGGCCAGAACAGACAAAACAAGAAGAAAATATAAAAAGTAAAAAAAGTGCTTGACACAAAGCGAAAGAAGTGATAGGATACGCAAGCTGCCTCGTGAGAGTACAGCGTGAACCTTGAAAACGATACAGAACAAAGTCATCTGAGAAAGATGACGCGCAATCAAAAAGACAGTGATTCCGAAGAGTTGTCATTCATCCCGAAAGGGAAGAAGATAAAACAGGATTAAACAGAAGAGTTTGATCCTGGCTCAGGACGAACGCTGGCGGCGTGCTTAACACATGC
>ONVN01000298.1 GCA_900321295.1 uncultured Eubacteriales bacterium | reverse complement strand
GGAGTACTGCCGCAGAATAAAGGCACCGCATTCCCTGCAGCGTCCCAGGCTTCTTCCTCCGTCATCCCAGACATACAGTTCATTCCCGTACCTTGAATCGCCGTAACCCTCGATTTGTTCCCAGTTCTGTTCGATGTGTTTCGCTGCCTCTTTCGGATCGTCCATCCGAAAGGCTCTGCACCGTTTCGCCATGGTCCGCACTCCTTTCGTCATGTCCGCAGGGAATGCTTCTGCTGCCTGAGACAGGCACCGTTCCCCTGCAGTCCTATGATATCCGATCTTCCGAAGATGCAACAGCAAGCTGCGTTTGAAGTTGATCCGCAGGATTCAAGCGCTGCTTGAGTTTTTCCGTATGGAAAAACGCCCCTGTCATCAGGAGCGTTTTCAGGTTCAGGGCTCAGTCTTTTCGGATCACCCAGCGTATGGCATTCTTTAAAAGCCGCCGGAAGTTCGGGTTTTCCCAGACCGCCAGTGTATGTCCCGGTGTCAGCACCGCAACACGGCCTTCCCCGAAGGTTCTTCGATAGCCGCTGACACAGGTGCCGCCATGTTCCGAGGTGGTCTCCATGAACGGTTCAATATCCTCGGCCGTGATGGCAATCTGGTAATGCTCGTCCCGCTCGGAGAAGTCTTCCACACCGGAGGTGATTTCATTCCGTGCCGTGATCTTCACATGGGTCATCTCCCGGGGCGGATGGCCCAGGAAATAACCGCCGGCGACCTCGGTATAGGCAGGTTCCGGATGCGAGGGGCCGCCGATGGTCAGTCCCGAATGTACCACCACAAGACCGCCGCCTTTGGCCACATAGTCCCGGAATTCCTCCGGTCCGAACTCCGTGACGCCTTTCTCAAACCACGGGTTGCTGTTGGAGGCATTCAGGGAACTTCCGTGGCAGTTCACAAGGACATCATACCGGGAAACAAACGCAGGTGAAAGGATATCCTTGGCGGTTTTCACGATATCAAAGGTGAAATCCTCCGTGTCCATGCTTTCAAGCCCGCGTTCGATCACTTCCGCGGGATGCCAGGTATCGTCGCATACCAAAAGAACGTTGATCATCGACATTTCTCCTTCTTTCTTATAGATCCGTTGTTGAACAGGAAGATGACGTTATCTGTGCAGGATTTCATCCAGCACCGGATAGATTTCGCTTTCATCCTCATAGGGATGGATGTGGAAATACGGGTCCCCTGTCAGCATGGCCGACAGGCCGGTCTTCTTTCGGTAAAAGATATGGACCGGCTTTTCATACTGCTCTGCATAGGCAAGTTCGTATCCGACACCAAGGGAGGGACAGGTGCACTCTGCAATGATGAGGTCTGCTTCCCGAAGCCACGCCGTATCCTGGGCATAGATTTCCAGGTCCGTTGTGCTCTCCTGGAGATTCAGGTCTCCCACATGCTCCGTCAGCACGGTGTCCGTCTTTTGAATATACGCAATGATGCGATGATACAGTTCCGCATCCACGCGTCCCCCGCGGATGGAACCGGCAAAGTAAATCTTCATCATCGATTCTTCCTCATTTTTTTCTGTAAGGTTGACCGTCCTCTTCCGGACTGTTTTCCGAAAAGAACCCCCGCAAAAGGACCTTTTACTCAGCAGGCAGATGTTTATCTGCGTTTTCCAGGGAAAAGCCGTTCCAGGAAACGGACCTTCACTTTCCGGACAGGTATGGAATGCTCCATGCAGTATTTCAGCGCATACGACCGCTCCGGACAGGTCACAGCCAGGTTCCTGCATCCGTAAAAGGCACGCTCATCAATCCATCGCACACTGGCAGGGATATGAACAGAAACCAGGTTTTCACAGCCCAGAAATGCCTCCGTTCCAATGGACCCTGCTCCATCCGGAAGAACCACCGAGGTCAGGCTGTCGCAGAGCCGGAAGGCCTCACCTTCAATGGACCGGGTGTCCTCCGGAAGGGAAACCGTCGTCAAAGCTTTGCATTCATTGCATACAGCTGTTTCAATCCTTTTCACGCCGTTCGGGAAATGAAAGGCTTTCAGTCCTGAACACCCGGAAAAGGCATACCCGCAGATGGTCTTCACGCTCTCCGGAAGATCAATGGAAGTCAGGCCCGAGCATCCAGCAAACGCGCCTTCTCCGATCTTTTTGATTCCTTCCGGAAGCGTCACGGACGTGAGCGAGGTACAGCCACAAAACGAACGCCTTCCAATCTCCGTCAGACCGCTTCCGAACACAAGCGAGGAAAGATTCGTGCATTCTTCGAAGGCGTGCTCTCCAATCTTTTCCACCGTGTCCGGAATTCGGATGGACTGCAGGTACCGACAGTTTCTGAAAGCCTCGTCCGCAATTTCCGTAACGGGGATCCCTCCATATGCACTTTCAATCCATGGCGCTGGTTCCCTTCCGGTATACCGCTTGAGGACAATCCCCTTCTTTGTCTTTTCATATTCGAATCCGGGCATAGCCGAAGTGTTTCTGCATCCGCGTTTTTCCAGATGCCGTACCAGCTTTTTGATCATATCACCGGTTATACCATGACTGAAATCCAGCCATTGCATTTTGTGAAGCCCGGAGAGCTCTTCAGGGAGCTCTTCCTCTTCGATTCCTTCCAGCTGGCAGACCGCCAGATCCTTCCCGCTCTGCCAGGCCCAGGTCAGTATCTTCATGAGGCCCTGATCCCTGAGGAAAGCCCTGTCAAGGAAAACAACCAGAGAGGCACATCTTCGGAGCAGCCGCTCTTCCGTCCCTCTCCCGTCTGATTCGTAGAACACGCACCCGCTGTTTTTTATTTCCAGCAGGATGGCCCTTGCCGATGCCTCCGACTCAGCAGCATACAGGCTCAGGGCAGATCCTTTTGCATCATATGCTTCATACCGGTCCGCCGGATTCACCAGAACGGAAATACCTTTTGCGGTTCGCTGCTCACCCCGAGCAATCCCATCGGTTGCTGACAGAGCAGTTTCAATCTCTGCCTGAGAAACACTTGCTGCGAATGTACTTTCCGGAAGCCCCATGTCTGTCCCTGCATCCAACAGACATTGAATGACAGGTTTTCCATATTTCGAGGCCCATGGCAGTTCATTCTCACGGATGTAGGCGCTTTCCCGTGAATTGAGGGTGGCAAAAAACAGGACGACCGAACAGTCCCGGACATGTTTCTCCAGAACCTCATCATACTGGTCACCAATGGTCAGCCCTTCATCATACCAGACTTTCCAGCCGGATTCATACAATGTTCTCAGGATCGGAAGAACCCTTTCACGG
>ONVN01000297.1 GCA_900321295.1 uncultured Eubacteriales bacterium | reverse complement strand
CTGAAAGGCAGGATATCAGGTGTTCCGACCGGATTTACTGCGCTGGACAAGACACTCACCGGACTGCACGGGGGCGAGCTGATTCTGATCGGGGCCCGTCCTTCCATGGGCAAGACAAGCTTTGCAGTCAATATTGCAAGTCATGCTGCTTTTTATGCGGGCAAGACGGTAGCGATCTTTTCACTGGAAATGCCAAGGGAGCAGATCGTTCTGCGTATGCTGTGCTCAGATGCCCGAGTTGATATGCAGAAGGTCCGTTCCGGAACGCTGACATCTGATGACTGGATGAAACTTGCGCGCTCTGTTGGACCGATGTCTGCATCAAGCTGTTTTCTGGATGATACGGCTGGCATTTCGCCTTCCCAGCTGCGGTCCAAATGCAGGCGACTGATGATGGATCACGGACTGGATCTGATCGTGGTCGACTATCTCGGATTGATGCATTCGGATAAGAATGCAGAAAACCGTCAGCTTGAGGTAAGTGAAATCAGCCGTTCCCTCAAAGCGATTGCCCTTGAGCTGAAAGTTCCCCTGATAGCCTGCGCGCAGCTTTCACGTGCGGCAACAGCACGTGTGGATAAACGGCCAATGCTTTCAGACCTTCGTGATTCGGGTTCAATCGAACAGGATGCCGATGTAGTGATGTTTCTCCACAGAGAAGATTATTATGACAAAACCTGTGAAGAAAAAAATGTCGGTGAGGTCATTATCGCAAAACAGAGAAATGGCCCTCTTGGAACGATCAAGGTAGCATGGCTTCCCGAATACACAACCTATGCCAATCTTGCTCCGGAAGCAGGTTCGGCTCCTTACTAATCTCAAGTACGCGGAGGATTCTGCATGGAGCAGCAACAACAAATCTCAATACTGACGGAGAATGATCGTTTCGAAGGCTATCTTATGGTTCGCTCTGCGGAGCGTCGGAAGGACAGCAGAGGAAATTATTATCTTGATCTGAATCTGACCGATCGCAGCGGGGAAATCAACTGCAAGCATTGGGACAAAAACGCAGTGCCTCCGACGCCGGGAACAGCAGTGCATGTTACAGGACAGATTACCGTTTTCAATGGGCGTGTACAGATGAAAATTCTGAGCATGCGGAATTCCTGCCCAGAGGATAACGTGGACTTTACTGTGCTGATCCCTTGTGCGCCGGAAAAGCCGGAAGTCATGATGCAGCAGATTCAGGATACGATTGAAGCATTTTCATCCGATGAATTGCGCAGAATTGTACAGAAGATGCTGGAAATGACCCATGAAAAACTGGCTTTTTTTCCAGCAGCAATGCGTATGCATCATGCAGAAAAAGGCGGTCTTCTGCATCATACAACGGATATGCTTCAAACGGCGAAGCATATTCTGAAATGCTACCCGTTTCTGAACAGCGATCTCCTGCTTGCCGGCGTGATTATTCACGATCTTGCCAAGACCGTGGAAATGGAGAGCGACGAGCTTGGCAATGTTTCAGATTACACGCGGGACGGCCTGCTGGTTGGTCATCTGGTGCGTGGAGTATCTATGCTGGATGAGGCAGCAAGTGCGGTCGGTGTCCGGGGAGAATGGCTGCAGCTTCTTGAGCATATGATGATCTCACATCATGGGATTCCGGATTATGGCAGTCCCAAATATCCAATGTTTCCTGAAGCGGAGGTCCTTCATTGGATTGATCTGCTGGATGCGAGAATGAACGAAATGAAAGCCATTGAAGATCGTACACCACCCGGAGCGTTTTCCGAAAAAATACAGAGCCTGGATGGAAGACGGATGTATCATCCGTTATATAATGACAAAGCCGATTAAACGGCAGACGGGAGGCCAACTATGAAGGAACTGAATATGTGGAAGCAATTGGGTCTTTTGATTCTCATTGTGCTGTGTGTGTTCTGTCTTTCATCTTGCAGGAAGACAGAATATGAGATGGCAGGTTCTGCAACCCAGAACGTTCAGGTTCAGGCGACAAGAGTCCCCACGGCAGTACCTGCAGCAGAACCCATTGATTATGATACGTATGATCCTGCTTCTGAAGAGGACCTTGGAACGGATTTTGATGGGGTCACAGATCTGTCTGCTCTCCTTGACCAGCAGGCGACGGTCTATAACGAGCCTACCAGCGCTCCGACCATGAACAGCCAGTATGCAGGTGCCACGCCGGTGGTGATTGATCCCATTGACAAACCGACACCTACTCCGGTCCCTGCCCTTACTTTCACGGAGTATGTGGTGTATGACGCAACAAAACTGGGCATTTCCTTTGAAGCCCCTGCCGGCTGGACGGTGAATGACATTGAACAGTCAACCTACGTGCTGACCAATCCGGACAAGAGTGTTGATTACCAGGCGACTCTGAAGGTTTCCGTTTATACAGTCAATACGGAATATAACCAGTCCCAGATGGCTAAAGAAGTGAAGAACATTCTGAGCCAGTACCGTTCCGGATACAATTCCTTCAGCCCCACAAATACCGCAACCAGAACGCTCCTGGATAAGACGGGTGTCTATGCGGACTATTCTGGTGTAAACAAGGCCGGGCAGAGTGTGGGCGGAAGAGTGCATCTGGTGGGCATCGGCAAAAAGCTTTATGTGCTTGAGCTGAGCTGGCCGAAGGCCTACACGGAAACCTACAAGGATACAGTGTATAAACAGTTCCGTCATTCTGTGAAAATCACAAAATAAAGAAACTGCAGAAACGGCAGCACTGGATGCTCAGTGCTGCCGTTTTCTAAACCGGAAAAATGGATTGCTGCGAAGGCAGTCAGGAAGAACATTGCTGCGGAGTATTTGGATAGCATGATGTTTTTCTGCGTGGATGAATCAAGATGGAACAGGATATGGAAATGCTTATGCACATGGACAAAGCACTGCTTTCTCTGATCATGGGTTTGACCGGATATCTTCTTGGCTCGGTCATGTTTGCTTATCTGCTCCCGAAAACCATGTCCAACGTGGACGTCAGAAAATATGGGGACGGGAATCCCGGGGCATATAACGTGCATCTTTGCAGTTCCAAGCCCTTGGTATTTTTCTGTGCCGGCTTGGATATTTTGAAGGGATTTTTACCGGTTTTCATTGCGTATACTTTTCTGGGGCTTACCGGATGGCAGCTGTTTCTGCCAATGGTCGGACCGGTACTGGGGCATTTATTTCCGGGCATGCTGCATTTCCGGGGTGGAAAAGGGATCTGCACGGCATTTGGCGTGATGATGGGGCTGCTGCCCGACAAACTGTATGCTCTCATGTGGGCTGCATGCATTCTGGTGCTCCTCCCGATTGTCCATGACCACAGAAGGCTGATTCTGATTTCAATTGCAATCTTTGTACCGCTTTGTTTTCTTGTGGTTCAATCCATAGAATTGAACATGTGCGTAGTATCTGTTGCAGTGCTTGTTCTATCGAGGCACTTGAAAGAAACAAAGGAAACAGCAGGAAAAACATGATTCTTCATCCAGAACAGCGGTTCGGAGATTATCAATCCGGGTCATGCGAATGGTCAATTACCGCCCCCTGTTCGGGCGGGATGGAGAAGGGGACGGGATTCCCCTCATGCTGTTCAGGAAAACTGGAAATACTGACGGATGCGGATGTATACCGGAATCTGGCGATGGGATAGCAATCAGGGATTACCACAGTACGCATAAGCCGGAAAAATGCAGGAACCGGAAGTGCGCAACCCCTCTGAAACAATGGGGGTGCCATGCATCAGAAGGGAAATGCCTGAAATCAGTGCTTGTGCCATATGGTCAGGAGAGCGCATGACGGTGCCGGTCATGCGTTCTTTTTCGATGAGTTCAAAGGCCAGCAGTGTGCCGTCGACTCCAAAAACAGGAATACGGGGATCTCCAGGTACATCCGTATTATAGTCAACATGGAAAAGGGCATTAATGCATCCATTGGCCATGTCATCATTGCCACAGATAATGAGCTCAATCATATGACCGGACGCTGGTCCGAATGAACGAAGAATGTCCGATATTGTCTTTTTTCCAAAGTCTGCAGACCAGAAGCATTGCGGATCAGCAAGCGCAATTGTGTCAGAACCATCATACCACTGAAGCGGAGGATGTGCTGAAGCCGTGAGAACTTCATTCGCCGTTTCCAATGCATAATGTGAACGGTTGACGGCATCTGTGTCAAAGGGGTCCCCTTGCAGCATCACATAACTGATGATTCCGTCACTGTTCAGATCGCAGTCTGAATAATGCGCACACAGATATTCTCCGATGGCTTTTCCCTGAACTCTGCCGATGTCTTCAGAATCATGGTTAACGTACAAGCAGGCAGGGTGCTGGGAGAGAAAACGCAGCAGTTTCTCTTCGCTGCCTGCAATGCTCCGGCCGAAAAAAATGACGGGTATTCCTGCACTTTCCAGAGGTGTAAGAAGCTGATTTGCTGCGCTAAGGGAAGCGTATTCGCAGGTTTGGATGCAGACGAGATCTGCACCGGATTCAATGGCGTCCTCGACCTGATCCATCTGAGTCCAAAGGCTGCCTTTTGCATCCGAGAACCAGGGATCGGAATCACTTTCCGCCAGGTATGTTTCCAGTGCAGCGCGAAGCTGGGAAGAAAAAGGATCCGCGAGGTCCGAGAAGAGGAAAAAAATCCTGGAAGAAGCGGAAGCTTCAGAGACTGTTGTAAAAAGGCAAAAGCATACAAAAAGAAAAGAGAAAAGTTGCTTCGTAGTAAAACCTCCTTGCAGTCTGGCGGAATGTGTGATTGAAACGACGATATGGGACATAAATCATAAACAAAAAACGATATATTTGCAATACTGTAATGCAAATATATCGTTTGTGGTATATGACTATCGGCTATTCTGCGATGCGCGGGACGGTCAGCTCAATCATAATGGAACCGAGGGCGGGAACCACCTGCTTGAAGAAAGCCTCCTGGGTCAGCAGTACAGTGGCTGTGTGGTCACAGGGGTGGAACGCCAGGATGGGAGCCGAGCGGATTTCTGAATCGACGACAAGCGTAACACGATGCGCTGTATCCCACCATAATCCGAAAGGGCTGAGAGAACCGCTTTCCAGATGGAGCAGTTCTGGCAAAACCTCCTGCGGAGCAAAAGAAAGGCGGGCGGTCTGCAGCTTCTTGCTGACATCGGCTGTCCGGAACGGTTTGTCCGGCGGTGTGAGATACAGGTAATAATCTGTCTTCTGACGATTGCAGAGAAGGATATTCTTGCAGAACATAACCTGATCATGAACAAAAGGGAGAGAGAGGCATTCCTCCATTGTACTAACGGGATCATGGTTGTACACCGAAAAATCAATATGATTCTTTTTCAGCCGGGAAAGAACTTCATCTTGAACAGACATGACGGGCATACTCACTCTCCAATAATCTCATGCATTCTCAGGAAAGCATGGTGTTGTTCTTTTGTTTCTCCAAAAACTGCCTGATTCCTTCTGAAACGAACGTCCGGACAGGGGCATTTCTTGTTGCGCCGCATTTCCATGCGTGCTATACTTTTCTTGAGTAGTCCAAATATCAAGTGGGAGGGCGTTGTACAGATGAAAAGACGCATTGGAATCCTAACGAGCGGTGGAGACTGTCCCGGACTGAATGCTGCTATCCGCGGTGTTGCACGTGCTTCTTATGAAAAGTTTGACTGTGAAATAATCGGTATTCATGATGGTTATCGGGGACTGATTGAAGGCGACACGCAGGTCATGGAGCGCTCTCAGTTTTCAGGCATCCTGACCCTTGGCGGAACAATCCTCGGAACAAGCAGAACACCGTTCCGCAACATGCGAGTGATCGAAAATGACCGTATTGATAAAGTTGCGGCCATGAAAAAGACGTATAAGGACCTCAAACTGGATTGCCTTGTAACCCTGGGAGGCAATGGCACACACAAGACGGCCAATCTTCTCTCCGAGGAAGGGCTCAATGTGATCGGCCTGCCCAAGACCATTGATAATGATTTGTATGGAACCGATTTCACGTTCGGTTTCCATACGGCTATGGACATTGCAACAGGTGTCATTGACCGCATTCATACGACGGCAGCAAGCCATGGGCGCGTCATGGTGATCGAGATCATGGGGAATAAAGCCGGATGGCTTACGCTGTACTCCGGTGTCGCCGGCGGCGCAGACGTTATCCTGATTCCGGAAATTCCTTATAAGATTGAAGAAGTTGCCAAGGTTGTTGAAAAACGTGCACAGAATAACAAGGGCTTTACGATTATTGCCGTTGCAGAAGGCGCAATGAGCCGAGAGGAAGCCAAAATGAAGAAGAAGGAACGCGAGGCTGCGCGTGCTGCTTCCCATTATTCCGCAAGCGCAGAGGTAGCGGCACAGCTGAGTGAACTTGTGGGGGTTGAAGCACGCACTGTCGTTCCCGGGCATATCCAGAGAGGCGGATCACCCAGCGCGTATGATCGCGTTCTGTCGACACAGTTCGGTGTTCACGCAGCAGAGCTCATCCGAGATGAAATCTATGGGGTTACCGTTGCGCTGAAAGGCAATCAGGTTACACACAACCGGCTGAAGGATGTGGCCGGAGTTCAGAAACTTGTGCCTGCAGATGATCAAATGGTTGCAATTGCCAGAATGATGGGCATTTCTTTTGGTGAGAAGACCTAAACTGATCATGAAGAAGAGGATACCGATATCTGTTGAGGATGGTATCGCCTGTTAAAGCCGTGCTTTGAATGAGCACGGTTTTGCTGTATAATGACGTCTATGGGGGTGAGCATATGTCAGTACTGGAAAGAGTAGCTTCTTTGATTGTTACTGGTTCCATGCTTGTCTCCGGAGCCCTGGATACGGCGTGCCCTCAGAATGATCCGGAGGGCTTGCTGCTTGTAAACCGCTCATGGCGCATATCTTCAGAGTATGTTCCGGAAGTTCGGCAGGCGAATGTTCCCGGCCAGGTCAGACGGCTAATGCCACATGTTGCAGATGCACTGGAAGCTATGTATGCTGCTGCCAAGGCGGAAGCGGGCGTGACATTGGTATCCGTCAGCGGATATCGTGCCTATGACAAACAGGAAAGAATCTATAAAAGCAAGCTGAAGCGGGTTCGAGGAGACGTGGAAGCGGCAAATGCTTATGTTGCATTGCCTGGGACGAGCGAACATCAGACCGGGCTGACCATGGATGTTGGACAGAAGAACCTTTCCAGCGATAAAAACCTGTCCGGCTCCTTCGGAGACAGCAAAGGTGGAATCTGGCTGAGAGACAACTGCTGGCGTTTTGGCTTTATCATTCGCTATCAGGAAGGCTGGGAAGACATTACAGGGTACGCCTATGAACCATGGCATGTCCGTTATGTCGGGATGGAAGTCGCGCAGCGTCTGCATGAAAACAATATGCCTCTGGAAGAGTTTCTGATGATTGAGAGAACAGCGATTATGCTTAGCCTGATTTCACAGGGGCAAGGAAGTGGGGAATAGAAAAATGCTCAAAAGATATCTTGCGTTGTGTTTGGCTTTTCTTCTTGCGCTGGGCTGCTGCGCTTTTGCTGAAGAAGAAGTGGAATTTACGTTGGAGGATGTCGTTGAGCTGGAAGAGGTTCCGGTTTACGGGGATGTTGACTGGACCTTTCCGGTTGATTTGAAAGATATGGATCCGGTATTTATTCGACTGGCGAACAAGACATGTCTCCTCAGCAAGGAGGACAAACCGGATCCGATTATGACCATGGTTGCCAGAAAGGCCAACAAAGACGGAAGCAATGCCAACGGAGGCGTCAACAAAGCTTCCGGTTCAAAGATGCAGCTGCAGGAAACCTGCGGACTGGCCCTTGTGGAGATGTTTGAAGCAGCACTTGAGGACGGTGTGAAGCTGTATCTGAAAAGCGCATATCGGTCCTATCAGACACAGAATACCATGTATTACAACCGCCTGAAAAAGAACAACGGCAAGGACGATGGGTGGGTGAGCAAGCCGGGTGCAAGCGATCATCAGACGGGGCTCGGGTGTGACATTGTTTCACGTTCCTGGCGTGACAAGGCAATGAACAGCAATTTTGCAAAGACAGATGAAGCGCAATGGATGAAAGAAAATGCATTCCGTTTTGGATTTATCCTGCGCTACCCCAGCGATAAGGAAGAAATCACGGAAATCAATTTCGAACCGTGGCATTATCGCTATGTAGGTATTCCGGTTGCAACGTATATTATGGAAAACGGAATGTGCCTTGAGGAGTTTCATCAGGAACTGCAGAAAGCAATTGACGAATTCATTGCTGCAGGAGGGAATCCTGCGATTGTTGAACCGTTTATTCAGCGTTCTGCGCAGTGACCTGCAGCCTGCCATATGATGACGCATATGGCAGGCCGTTTCCTTATGGATTCAGTGGTTGAAATGAGAGGAGCCCCACTATGGCAGAAATCAGAGAAGGCTTTATGCCGTTCCGTGGCTATCGTACGTATTACAGAATCATCGGAAAACCGTCTGAACGTTTTCCGGCCCCGCTGATGCTTTTGCATGGTGGACCTGGATCAACCCATAATTACTTTGAAGTACTGGATGCACTTGCTGATGAAGGCATGCAGCTGATCATGTATGATCAGCTAGGATGTGGCCTTTCATATGTTGAAGGTCATCCGGAATGGTGGGTCATGGATACATGGATGGATGAACTGGATGCACTCCGGGATACGCTCAGACTGGAACGGTTGCATCTTTTGGGACAATCCTTTGGCGGAATGCTGACGCTGGCTTATATGATCGAGTATCATCCACGCGGGATAGCATCTGTGATCCTGTCTTCAACCCTTTCTTCTTCCAAGCTTTGGGCGAGTGAACAGCACCGGCTGATCGAAACAATGAGTGAGGAAGATCAGGAAGCAATCCGGGAAGCGGAGAACATGGGTGACTTCAGTGGAAACCGGGTTATTGAGGCAACAGCCCGTTTTATGGAAGCGTTTTGTTCAGGGCCAGTGACCGAAAACAGTCCCGAATGCTTGAGGCGGAACGTACCACGGGGCAGGGAGAGTTATCTGACAGCCTGGGGACCAAACGAGTTTACCGCAAGCGGCACGCTGCGTGATTTTGATTATACGGGACGCCTTGGAGAAATTGATGTTCCAGCATTGGTTCTCCGTGGAACAAAGGACCTGTGCACGGAAACCCTGGCGTCCACACTCTGCCGCGGTATCCCTGGAGCTGAAATGCATGTGTTTGAAGGTGCACGCCATAGCTGCTGTGTGGATGCCCGGGAAGAGTATATGCAGACCGTTCTGGATTGGATGGTAAGGCATCCATAAAAAAGAAACCCGGAATGCTCAAGGCCATTTCAATAAAATGCTTTGGGCGTTCCGGGTTTCTTCTTTATGTTAAATGGGGAGTTTTCCAAGATAATGCAGAAGAAGCAGTATGTTTTCTGCACAGGCAAGAACGACCGAGACAATGGAGATAATGAGGCCGGAGAGGGCCAATCCTTTTCTGCTTTTTTCGACCCTGGCTTGGACAAAACCGATCGCAGACAAGGCAAGGGCGATGGTACTGCTCAGCCCGAAAAAGGGCGTGAACAGAGAGGCGATAGAGATGACAAAGCCTGCTACGGCATAAGTGTTCATAACAGCACTTCCTTGATGAAACTATACATATCATAGACTTTTTATGGAACAGATGCAAGTATTTTCACATGATTCAACCCAAGGAAAACAGCTGAAGAAGGCGAAGACGCTAAAAGGTTGCGGGGGCTGAACAGAAGTGATATAATTTCGGCTATTCCCAATCCAGATCGACTGGATTATGATGGAAATCAGAAAGGAGTGTGGGGATCGTGGATTTGCCTCCCAGTGCCGTCCAGCACCCTGCACAGGATTGTGGGAAACGGTCGGAAAGGACGCATCTATGACTCCTCTATTATGGGCCCAGATGATTGGGCTGCTGATTTGTGTTGCGCTGTCATCCTTCTTCTCGGCTTCTGAAACGGCTTTCATGGCTGTGAAGCGGAGCCGTCTGAAAACTATGCAGCAGAATGGTGATGAGCGAGCGGGCATTGCATATGATCTGACAGAGGACTATGACAGACTGCTGACGACTGTGCTTGTCGGAAACAATATTGTGAATATTGCCGGGACAGCAATAGCCACAGTTTTTTTCACGTCCATTATTGGAAATGCTGGGGCAACGGTTTCCACGGTTGTCATGACGATTCTGATTCTGCTGATTGGAGAAGTGGCACCGAAGATGCTTGCAAAGCAGGCACCTGAGAACCTGTCAATCCGCGTCGCACGACCGATGAAGATGATCCAGACGTTGTTGACCCCGGTGAACGGTCTTTTTGGTCTGTGGCGCAATTTTGTCAGACGGGTCTTTAATCCTGAAAAAGATGAGACTCCGATTGAGGAAGAGATCATCACAATGGTAGATGAAGCCCAGACCGAAGGTGGTATGGATGAGCACGAGGGGGAACTGATCCGCTCTGCAGTCGAGTTCAATGATTCAGATGCATTGGACATTATGACACCACGTGTGGATGTCGAAGCTCTTGAAGATACAGCAACGATGGAAGAAGCGGAAGAACTTTTCAGAAAAAGCGGTTATTCTAGACTGCCTGTATATCACGAGGATATGGACCATATCGTTGGCATTCTCCACGAGAAGGACTTCTATCGGGCAAGGCATGCAGGGGTACAGGGGATTCTGCGGATCATGGTTCCTCCGGTTTATGCATCAGCAACACTGGAACTGTCAAGACTCCTCAAACTGTTTCAGAATACCAGAACTCATCTGGTGGTTGTACTTGACGAGTTTGGTGGTACAGAGGGTATTGTTACCCTTGAGGATGTCCTTGAAGAACTTGTTGGTGAAATATACGATGAGCATGACGATGTCACTGAGGATGTCGTTACGCTGGAAGACGGTTCAATTCAGGTCAACGGTGGGCTTCCCCTGCAAGAACTGTGTGATATCCTGAATATTGAAAACACATTTGAAGCGGATACGGTTGGCGGATGGGCTGCAGAGGTGCTTGGCCAGATTCCTACGATTGGAATGGAATTTGATGCAGGTCTGATTCATGGAACCGTGACCGGGATGGACAGAAGACGGGTAACCAGTGTTCGGGTGGAAAAGAAGGCCATAGAAGAAAAAGAAAGGGTGAAACAACATGTCGAAAATAAGGAATCATGACGGAGACCGAAGGAAAACGTTGACGAGGATTCTCTGCCTTGTCCTCGCTGCAACGATGGTACTGTCAGTTATCGCAGCTGCTGTTTTCAGCCATGTATAATCGGCTATGAAAAGAAACAGACATCGGGGCATTTCATTGGGGACTGTGTTCATGGTATGTTTTTCAGCCCTTGTCCTGGCTGGAACTCTCTATGTACTTCGTTCTCTGTCTGGCAGTGTTGATCTTCATCTGACAGAGAGACTGAATACGCTTGACTTTTCCGATGTGCTGCCAGAAAGAAAAATAGACGAAATACCGATTCAGCGATCAGAGGTAACATGGATGCCACCCTCGGTTACTTTCGCATCTGCGACGCCTTCACCGGCCGGAGGCGAAGTTCACCTGACGTTCGGTGGTACGATTGCAGCTGAAACAACCGTCCGGCAATCCGGGTATTACAGTGACAGCCGACGGTATGACTTTTCTGAGATCCTGTCCCTTCTTTCGGACGAGATATCGTCGGATTTCAGCATGGCAGTGATGGAAAATCTTGTGATGCCCGATGCGAAAGTTTCCGATTTAATTGTCCCGGAAGCAATCATGGGCATGCTTTCATCGGGAAAAATGAACGCTGTTGCTCTGGGATTTGGCAAAATATATGACAAAGGATTCGAAGGGCTGATCAGTACGGTGCAATCGGCACAGAGCAGAGGTTTGCAGGTACTTGGGGCCTATATGAATGAAGGAGAGGCAGCACTTTCCAACAGGATTATGGAGATCGGCAATGTCAAATTTGCTGTACTTCATTATACAGAAACGCTTTCCTCCACAGGGAATAAATCGATTCGAAAAGATGGAAACAGCTTTGCTGTTCCATTGCTGGATCAGGCAGACCAGGATATTGCGTTGGTGCGCTCGATGGGTGCACAGGTGGTCATTGTTTCTGTAAACTGGGGAACTGCCGGAAAGACAGCCGTAACCAGTTCGCAGAAGAAACAGGCAGAAAGACTGTGCGCAGCAGGAGCCGATGTAATTATCGGCAATGGCCCAAGGCGGGTGCAGAACATTGAACGCATCACTGCTCTTGGAGCAGATGGAAAAGAACATTCGGCATTGTGTGCCTATTCCCTCGGGTGTATGCTTTCCTCTTCGACCAAAACAGCGGCACTTCAGAGCATCCTTCTGCATGTTGACATCAGCGTGGATGTCAATGATCATGTGTCTGTGCGTGCGACCTATACCCCCGTGTATATCTGGCGCTACAAGCAGGAGAATGTGACCCGGTTCAGGCTTCTTGCAGCAAATGGTACTGTCCCGGATGGCATGACTTCGGACCAGCAGAAGAAAATGGCGTCTGCAGCAGCCACCGTGGGAACCATTCTCAAGGATGCTGCAGCAGCACCAAGAAAATAAAAGTGGCCGCCCGCGGGGCGACTCCTTTTAAAGCAGAGAATGCATGAATTTTCAGGAAATATGGAAAGCGTGGAAAAAAATGAGTGAAAAGAAACTGTTGAATGTCAACTGGATATTTGATGAGTCGGCGGAGGAACCTGTGTTCGAACTTCAATGTGCAGACCCGGATTATCAGGAACTGCATGTCAGCGTTCCTGCTTCTGCAGTGAAGGAACGCGCCGCACGAGCCATGCTCATTGATCTGGCGTTTAAAAAGGCCCGGGAAATGGGCCTTGATGAGACTTGCTTACG
>ONVN01000288.1 GCA_900321295.1 uncultured Eubacteriales bacterium | reverse complement strand
GCAGGAGCTGGTGGCGGGGGTGAACCGGAAGATGCCCCTGGACCTGGAGCGGCTTGAACGGATTGTCCGGGAAGATGCCAAACAGCGCTATGCCTTCAGTGAAGACCATACGCGCATCCGGGCGAACCAGGGGCATTCGGTGGCGGTGGATGTGGAGCTGAAGGAGGCCGTCCCGCCCCGGATTCTCTTCCACGGAACCGGGGAAAAGTATGTACCGCTGATTCAGAAGGACGGGCTGCTTCCGAAATCCCGTCTCTATGTGCATCTGTCTACCGACCCGGAGACGGCCGTCCGGGTCGGTAGCCGGCACGGAAAACCCGTGGTTTTCACCGTGGATGCGGAGGGCATGGTCAGGGACGGGTACCGTTTTTACCTTTCCGTCAACGGCGTCTGGCTGACGGACAGGGTGCCGGTCCGGTATCTGACCCTTTCCGGGAAGACCGCGGAATAGACAAAAGGTCTCCGCCTGGTGACAAGCTTTCACATCTGCTGAAAAATCCGGGAGCCCTGCAGGAAAACGGCCAGGGGCAGCGAAAAGAAAAAGCCCGCCTCTTTTCCGGAATTCCAGGACCGCAGCCTCTGCCTGCAGACGAGGAGAAAAAGAAGATGAGAATACTTGTCCTGAGTGTTCATGAAGCCTTTGAATATGTCATGGACCATTATGCGCCGGTCGGGCTGGAGGAATTTGCCCTCCGGAAGGATACCTATGCCGTCCTTTCCATCCAGTGCACCCAGAACGGCGGGTTTGGCTTCACCTTTCAGAGGAACCGGTTCTGCCGGGATGTCCTGACCCTCTTTTTTGATGACGTTGAGCGGCCGGTGGAAGGAGCCCAGCTGTTTTCCGAAGAACAGGCAGGAAAAGCCCTCCGGTTTCTCCTTGAAAACCGGGACCGGGTGGACACCCTGGTCATCCACTGCTATGCCGGGGAATCCCGCTCCCGGGCGGTGGCCATGTTTGCGGCCGACCGGCTGGGCATGGATTTGGAAGACACGGAGCGGGGCAGCAATTTCAACCGCCATGTGTATAAGACCCTTCAGCGTGTGTATGAAAAGACGGATGCCTGAGGGGGCGGAACCGGGCAGGGAACCCGGAAGAAGGAAAAAAATCCCAGGCAGGAAAACAGCCGTCCGAAATAACGGTTGTTTTTTCTTCGAAATCGGATAGAATAGGGGCATCCTCTGTCCGGGGACGGACGGAAGTACTTGGAGGGGACACGATGAAGGAACTCATCAAACGCTCGGCGGCGGCAGCGCTCATGATTGCCCTGGGAGACTATGTGCTCCTGAAAATGGGAAACCCGCTGGGCCCGATTCTCTTTTCGCTGGGACTGCTTGCGGTCTGCTATCTCGAGCTGCAGCTCTTTACCGGGAAATGCGGCTTTCTCTTTGAATCCGGACTGAAGATCAAGGATCTTGGCATCATGCTCGGCATCAACCTTCTGGCAGGCTACGCGGCCGGACTCTTTTTCTCTTTCCTGGACCCCGAGGTGGTCACGGCGGCGGCCGGGAAAGTGGCGTCCTGGAGCTTCTCCTTCGCCTTCTTCGGAAAGGCGGTCCTGTGCGGCGTCATCATGTATGTGGCGGTCAAGGTCTTCAAGAAGGGTTCGCCCCTTGGCATTCTCTTCGGAATCCCGCTCTTCATCTTCTGCGGGTTCCAGCACTGCATTGCAAACGTCATCACCCTGGGTGTGGCCAGAACCTTCGATGCCTCCCTGCTTCTTGCCGTTGCCGGCAATTTCCTGGGATCCCTGCTGGTGTCCTGGCTCACCTGCGGAGAAAAGAAAGCCTGAAGGACAGAAAAATGCATGAAAACATCCGGGGACGTCTCCGGATGTTTCTTTTTGCAGCGGAAGAGAACAAAAGAAAAACAAGGCCTTCCGGGATTCCGCAGCGGTTCTGCATGCCCGAAATCCCGGACAAGCCAGGAAAAACGGCGGGTCAGCCCCGGAAAAGCGGCAAAACGGAAAGAATTCCACCGGAATGAAGGGATTGACAAAGCCTGCATAATATGCATAATGATGCAATAATCATGCATAAATATGCATGACAGAAGAACCGGACCGGCTCCGGGACGGGACCAAGTGAGGCTGAGAGCATGAAGAAAGTGTTTATTGATGGTGCCCAGGGTACCACCGGGCTGCGCATCCATGACCGCCTGAGTACGCGGGACGACATCGAACTGATCCGTCTGCCGGAGGAGCTGCGCAAGGATCCTGCGGCCGTCTCGGAAGCGCTGAATGCTGCGGATATCGCCTTCCTGTGCCTGCCGGACGATGCGGCCCGGGAAGCCGTCGCGATGCTGAAGAATGAGCACACGGTGATTCTGGATACCTCCACCGCCCACAGGACAGCCCCCGGCTGGGCCTACGGGTTCCCGGAGCTTTCGCCGGAACACCGGAAAAACGTGGAAACCGGGAAGCGGATTGCGGTCCCGGGGTGTCATGCCAGCGGCTTCATCGCCCTGGTCTACCCCCTGATTCAGGCCGGTATCCTGAACAGGGCCGCGGAGCTGACCTGCTTCTCCCTCACCGGTTACAGCGGCGGCGGGAAAAAGATGATTGCCCAGTATGAGGGGGAGAACCGGGATGTCCTTCTGGACGCTCCGCGGCAGTACGGCCTGACCCAGCAGCACAAGCACCTGAAGGAAATGAAGGCCGTTTCCGGAGTTTCCGTTTCCCCGGTCTTCTGTCCCATTGTGGCGGATTTCTACGCGGGCATGGAAGTGACGGTGCCGCTCTTTCCCTCCCAGCTCCTGGGCGGTGCCGGCATCGCGCAGATCGTCGAAGCCTATCAGGCGAATTATCCCTCGGGGATCGTGCAGGTGAAGCAGCCGGATGATGAAGCGGGCTTCCTCTCCGCCGGTGCCTACAGCGGAAAGGACAGCATGTATCTTTCTGTTTACGGGCAGGAGGAGCGCATCCTTCTGACCGCGCGCTATGACAATCTCGGCAAGGGCGCCAGCGGCGCCGCCGTTCAGTGCATGAACCTGGTGCTTGGTGT
>ONVN01000289.1 GCA_900321295.1 uncultured Eubacteriales bacterium | reverse complement strand
ATATTTCAATGTTCATTTCTTTACACTCTATAGCATGAGGACAGACCCGGGATGGAGTCTCGCGGAATCCGGGAAGTGAAAATATGCACTGAATTGTCCTGCGGCATGGATCTGAGCCGTAATCAGGAGTGGTTTTTCTTCAATTTGTGACAAAATGACGGATGTTCGGTTGTTTCTATTATATCGTGAGCCGGAGTTTGTTGCAAATATACGGGATGATTTCTGCTGTTTTCCCTCCTCTCTTTTCCTTTCACGTGAATGGTGTTCCTTCCGCTGCTGTCCTGCAATCCAGTTTTGCGGACTGCAGCATCGATATGTACCTCTGTTTCTTTATACGTTCCAAATGAAGAAATGGCACCTGTCATCGGCAGGGAGAGGGAAGAGGAGGATCCGGGATGAGGTCCCTGAACGAAACAAAAGACTCCCTGATCCGATGATTCGAATCAGAGAGCCGGTTTGCAGACAGTGTGCTGTTTTTATTCAACGGGATGGACCAGGAACAGGGAGAGGCATTTTACCGTGTCTCCCTCTTCGGGATAGAACACAGACAGGACGATGTTGCCATTTTCCAGCAGTTCAATCGCAAACTCCTGTCCGCGGCCGTCTTTGCCAACGATCTGGCCGCCTTCGAATTCATAGGTCGTTTCCAGAGTCACGAACTCGCCGAACTCGTTCTGAACATCCTGGGTAATCCTGTGGTCAGCAATACAGATTGGCATGAAATTGAAACCGAAGGATTCATCCAGTTCCTCCCTGCCAAGATACTCGGTATCAAGGAAGGCTGTATCAAGGATCCATTCACCCTGAAACGCCGCTTCATCCACCGTCATGTTTTCAATTTCGGACACGACACCGGGCATGCTGTCCCAGGTGGGGATTTCCATATCAGCCATGGCGCAGCACGCACCACACAGCATGCACAGGGTCATCAGAATTGCAACAAATTTTTTCATGGATACATCTCTCCTTTTTTCCAGACTTCACTGTCTGATCAGGGCAATGCCCTCAGAAATTGATACGCACCAGTTTTCAAAGCGGCAGGCAGAACAGAAATCATGTACAGTCGTATGATTCGCCTATAAAGAACCAGCGGAATGCCGGGAACCATAGACTCTATCAATAATACGGGGACAATGCCGGGCTCACGTGCAGGGGCTTTCCGGAAAAAACAGATGTTTTTATCCATGGAAAACCGGAGGACAGGGCCTCTTGAAAACAGAGGAGCAATCGACTACAATTCAAAAAAAAGAACAGCTCTGTATTTTGAGCTGCATATAACTGAAAAAGGAGACTGGATTATGAAGAAATTTTTGGCTCTCAGCATGGTTCTTATGATGATGCTGTCCGTCTGCTGCACAGCGTTTGCTGTCAATGAGGATGTGGAAGGCGAACTGGTGATCTATTCTTCCATGTATCGTGAAGTTCTGGATATGATGGATGAAGCGATCAAGGCGGAATTTCCAAATCTTACCCCCGGCAATGAAGGAAGCTTCTTCTTCTATTCCGGTACCAGCAAACTGATCACCAAGATTTATGGTGAGATGGGTGAAAAACGGGATCAGCCCCTTGGCTGCGATATGTTTATGGTTGCCGAGCCTGCTTTCTCCCTGGAGATGAAGGATTACGGTTATCTCCATTCTTTTGAGGTGGAAGATGCCGCGAACCGTCTGCGTTTCCCGTATGATAAGGATGGATACTGGTATCCGCTCCGTGTCTGCAACATGGTTCTGGCTTACAATCCGGAAAAAGTGGATTACTGGAAGGAAAAAGGCATTGAGATTCCGCACAGCTTCAAGGATTTTGCCTATAATCCTGCTCTGAAAGGCTACATCTCCATGAGCGATCCGCTGACCAGCGGAACCGCCTATGCTGCCGTGTGCTCTCTGCTGGACAAATATGGCGAGGAGTATTTTGACAAGCTTGGTGCAAATGCCGTGATGCGTGAATCCGGATCGACGGCCATCGCCAAACTCCAGAGCGGAGAATGCGCAGCCATCATGATTCTGGAAGAATCTGTTCTCAAATATCTTTATGACGAAAAGGAAAAGGGCAATACGGTCACCAATCTTGAAGTGATTTATCCTGAGGACGGCGTGGTGCTGATTCCTTCCACGGTGATGATTGTGGACGAAGCCTATTCGAAGAATGTCAATATCGAAGCGGCTGAAGCCGTAGCACAGTGGTTCCTGACCAAGGAAGGCCAGCAGATGATTCTCAAGGGCTTTATGCACTCCGTGCTCTCCGATGTGGCGGACGTCCCGTATCTTTCGATCGATACCAACGAGCTGATCAAAAAGAATCTCGGGGTTGACTGGGAGAAAGCCTATAAGAACCGTGAAGAAATCAACAAGCTGTGGTCCGTCAAGGTGACACAGTAAACCGGTATGGATAAACAACTGTGGGGAAGCCGCCTGGCGGCTTCCCCATTCAGCATAACAAGGTGGGAGGAGGGTTGCAGGTGAAGAAAAGGACAGAACCGCCAAGGGCAATCCAGAGGCGGGAACCTGCAACGTTGGTCACCAAGATTGGACTGGCGGTCATGTTTCTGCTTGGCGCAGCGATTGTCTTTATGGGAATCCGGGGACAGTCGGAATACAGCGCATCCGGTTTCAGTTCCGAGAAAGCCTATCAGGCGATTTATGCACTGTCCGGACAGGTATCGGACGCCTGGAAGAAAGGCATCAGCCATGATCTGGATGCCATGACGGACCAGGAAGGTCTGGAAAACACAGCGCTTGTGCTTCTGAAAGATGCATGGGAGAGCCAGAAGAGCGGTGCCGGCGATGAGGCGGAGAAAACTGCCGTGTCCGCAGGTGACCGAAAACGTGAAAGCACCTATAAGCTGCTGTATACAACCTACCTCATGAATGGTCCCAAGGTCAGCACGTCCAACCGCAAGGAACTGCAGAGCATTCCGGCGGAAAAGGCGCAGGCTTTCCGGCAGATGCTGCTTCAGTGCATGCAGGATGAAAGCGTTCCGCTTCCGGCTGAAGCGGAAGGCATGGCCGGAGGGCTTGAAGGGAAGGAACGGCAGGCTGCGCTGATGCAGGCCTTCTTTGTCAGCGGAGGCTCCGCGGACAGTTCGATCACCGGAAATGTGAATGCCCTGAAGAAGAGCGTGCGGGGCAAGGAAGAGCAGCTGAAAGCGTTCCGGATGATTGCTTCTGGAGAAGTATCCTGGCTCTGGCAGGTCCTGGTCAGCAACAGCAGCACCGCCGTTCTTATCGGCATTCTTCTGATGCTGGATATCCTGATCCTGACCCTTCTGATGATGACGGAAAAGACATGGATTGTTGACTTCAAATGGATCATCATCCTGCTGATCGTTGACTTCCTGCTCCTCTTCCAGCTGTTTCCGTCCGTGTATATGCTGATCCGGGCCTTCTTCCCGGAGGGTACCTTCTCCCTGAGCACCATGCAGCGGCTCTATACCTATTCCATGAATCTGGAAGCGCTGAAAAATACCCTGATTGCCGCCTTTGCGACGATGATCCTGGGGACTGCCATTGCCTTCCCACTGGCATGGCTTGTCGGACGCACCAATCTGTATGGAAAAAAGTTCTTCCGGTCGCTGTTTATCCTGACTTATATGGTGCCGCCGTATGTGGGGGCCATGGCATGGCTTCGTCTGATGAACCCCAATGTGGGGACCATCAACCAGTGGCTGCGTGTGATTTTCCATCTCAGTGATGCTCCGGGCCCGCTGAATGCCTATACCCTTGGCGGGATGATCTGGGTGCTCACGACATTCTATTATCCCTATGCGTTTATTACGATCAGCAGGGCCATGGAAAAGATGGACCCGTCTCTGGAGGAAGCCAGCCGTATTTCCGGTGCTTCCCCGGTCAAGACAGTGCTGACCGTGACGCTGCCCATGATGACGCCCTCGCTGATAGCCGGTGCGCTGCTGGTGTTTATCAGCGCAGCCAGCTGCTATGGAATTCCTTCGATCATCGGCATTCCCGGGAATGTCAATACGGTGACAACCCGTATTGTGGAGTATGTGGGCCAGGGGCAGACGGGAATGAACGATGCAACCGGCCTGGCCGTCTTCCTGATGGCAGTTGCCCTCATCACGCTGTTTATCTCGGATGTGCTGCTTGCGAAGCGTCAGTACATTACGGTGTCCGGCAAATCGGTCAGTCCGACCATTGTGGACCTCCGTTCCTGGCGCATTCCGCTGACCATTCTGGTATCCCTGTTCGCAGTGATTGTGGTCGTACTTCCGTTTGTGACGATCCTGACCACTTCCTTCAAGGTGGATATCGGAAAGAGCGTCTTTGATTCTTCCAATTTCACGACGGCCAACTGGGCATCCGTGTTTGTGCGCGCAGAAACCATCGGCTGCCTGAAGAACTCCCTGATCTTTGCCGCGGTTGCTGCAACCATCGGCCTTGTGATTGCCTGTACGATGAGCTACCTCCTGCAGAGAACACGGATTCGGGGCAGGAGCCTGCCGAATTTCCTGATTACGCTCGGTTCGGGAACACCTTCCGTGGTGATTGCCCTCGGACTGATTATGACCATGCGCGGCAATTTCGGCATCGATATCTATAATACAGCCTACATTCTGATCGCAGCGTATCTGGTGAAATACCTCATGATGGGCATGCGGACCGTCGTATCGGCCATGAGCCAGATCCATATCTCCCTGGAGGAATGCAGTCAGATCGCAGGTGCAAGCTGGCTGCATACCATGCGGAAGATCACAGGACCGCTGATCTTCCCATCCATTGCCGCAGGCTGGTTCCTGATCTTCATCCCCAGCTTCTATGAGCTGTCGATGACAACGCTTCTGTATTCCAGCACCACAAAAACCATCGGACTTCAGCTGTATGAATACTGGACGTTCACAAGCCAGCCCATGAGCTGTGCGATGGCATTCGGCATTCTGCTGATTGTGGTGTTCCTGAACTTTGTGCTCAATCGTCTGACCAGGGGAGAATTCTCCATCTGAGAAAGGAAAGATACCGATGGCAACCGT
>ONVN01000134.1 GCA_900321295.1 uncultured Eubacteriales bacterium | reverse complement strand
TGCAGAAAATGTTCCCCTTCGATCTCCGGCATGAAGCGAACGACGTATTCCCCGTTTCCATCATAAAAGCCCGGAACACTTTTGCAGCCCAATGGTCCCTCTACATCCATAGAAATCCAGTGATCCTTGTACGGGTTGCCATCTTCCGGTCCATGAATTCGAAATTCATGAGGCATCCATTTGTGTATGGTTTCCATATAAATTTCCTCTCCTATCCAAACGCATTATAAATTAGCGGGAAAGTATATGCAAGTGACATGCTGTTCCATTCGTGACACACTTTACATTCTGTGCTATACTTCAATTGCTTTGTGCTGTTGCCTGCAACCCCATCCACCGGAGGTTTTGAAAAAGGCAGCATATCCATTATTCAAGAAAGGAGGATTGCTTTGAAAAGTCATATTACTCTTCCCAGACTTATGTCTTTTCTTCTGCTCTTCCTTTTATTGATTCCCTGCATTTCAAGCGCTGCACCAAAACCTACCGCGACGCCTCCTATCTATCCTGAGGCGACGCTGGACCCAGACAGTGCAAAATATGATGCGGAACATCCTGAAAACCTGGAGCCCAATCAGCTTTATGCCTGGTCGGCCATCCTTATGGAATCAGTTTCAGGCGATATTATCTTTGAAAAGTCTGCAGATACTCCGCGTTTCCCCGCATCCACCACCAAAATCATGACCTGCTATCTTGGCATCACCATGGTGGAAGATCTTGATATGACGGTGACTGTATCGCAGACAGCCGTCGATGTTCCTGCTGATTCTTCGACAATGAAGCTGCAGGCAGGTGAAGAGCTGTCCTTCCGTGACGTTCTGTATGGAACGATGCTGCTTTCTGCAAACGATGGAGCAAATGTGATTGCAGAAACAGTCTCGGGTTCCATTCCTGAATTTGTCAATCTCATGAATCAGACGGCCTATCAGATGGGATGCACAAGCACGCATTTCAACAATGCTCACGGTTATACCGATCCAAGCCATTATACGACTGCACACGATCTTGCCATTATGGCCAGATACGCCATGCAAAACGATCTGTTCCGTGAAATAGTCGCCACACAGACCTATTCGCTCCCTAAAACCAATCTTTCCCGTTCCCGAACAATGACAAATACGAACGAACTGTTTAACGCCGGCACGGAAGAAAAGCCCAATAAATACTATTATCCGGATTCCATTGGTATTAAAACAGGAAATACGGATGCCTCTCAGTATTGTTTTGTGGGAGGTGCCCTTAGAGACGGTGTCGAGCTGATCTCTGTCGTCATGTATACCGGAAAACGTGCCAGATGGGCAGATACCATTAAGCTGATGGATTACGGGTTCTCACAGTACATGAGTGTTACACCGATTGATCTTTACAATATGAACCCAATTACCATTGAAACAAGTTCTTATTCAACCAATGATACAAATATGGGAAAGCTACGGTTAAACTGCATCGCAACAAATGCTTCCCTGTCTGCAAAAGCAGTAATTGTAAAAAGACGTGCAGTCATCGAAACGCTTGCACAAAACCTGAAAAGTACTGTTCTCATTCAATACACGCGCGATTTTAAAGCTCCGATTACCGTCGGTGAAACAATCGGAACAATGACATTCCTGCTTGAAGATGGTACTCCGGTGGTGTACAATCTCGTTGCTTCAAGAACAGTCGCTGCTCGTGAGAACATTCCCAGAACGATTGAACAGATTTGGGAAGAAACATATGCAGATCCCAACCCATATCCACCTTTGAATTCCGATTTCATTGTATTTGCTTTTGGTATTACCGCCTTCGTGACGGTCATGGGATGGAGTCTCCACTATCTCCTCCTGCGCAAAAAGAGGAAGGGTGGCAAGGTCCCAGATATTAAATCACGTTACCTAAAATAATCAAAAATATTAAACAGAAAGGGAAAGGTTGTAAATCATGTCAAAAGAAATCATTGCCGCCCTGATCAATTCCGGGAAAACAGCACTCGGTCTTGAATTTGGTTCCACAAGAATCAAGACTGTGCTTATTTCTCCAGATGACGGAACAGTGCTTGCCTCAGGTGGACACGACTGGCACGATGAGCTGCTGGATGGTGTTTGGACCTATTCTATGGATGCGGTCTTGGAAGGACTTCAGGACTGCTACCTGAAGCTTAAAGCCGATGTCCTTGCAAAGTATGATATCAAGCTTCAGAAAATCGGTTCCATTGGCATGAGTGCCATGATGCATGGCTATCTTGCTTTTGACAAAGACATGAAACTACTTGTTCCCTTCCGTACATGGCGTAATACCATTACAGGTCCTGCTGCCAATGAGCTTACAAATCTTTTCCAGTTCAATATTCCCCAGAGATGGTCAATCGCACACCTGCATCAGGCTATTCTAAACCAGGAGGAACATGTTAAGGAAATCGCTTTCATCACAACGCTATCCGGCTATGCGACATATCTCCTGACCGGGGAAAAAGTAATTGGTGTGGGAGATGCAGCCGGCATGTTCCCGATTGATTCTGAAAAGCTTAACTATGATGAAAAAATGCTGGATCTCTATACGGAACATATCAGTAAGTACGGCTATTCGTGGACGATTCGCAGCATCCTGCCCAAAGTTCTCCTGGCTGGGGATAAGGCAGGTACTTTGACTCCTGATGGTGCTCGCATTCTTGACCCGGAGGGTGATCTGCAGCCAGGCAGCCTCGTCTGTCCTCCGGAAGGCGATGCCGGAACAGGAATGACTGCGACAAATTCTGTTGCAGTCCGTACCGGAAATGTTTCTGCCGGCACATCCGTATTCGCAATGGTCGTCCTGGAAAAAGCGCTCAGCCACCTTCATACGGAAATTGATATGGTAACCACTCCAACAGGTTTGCCGGTTGCAATGGTACACTGCAATACTTGCACTTCGGACATCAACGCATGGGCTTCCCTCTTCCGCGATTTTGCCAAATATGCAGGCCTTAACCTGACGAATGACCAGCTTTATACGCTTCTCTTCAAATCTGCTCTGGAAGGAGCTAAAGATGGCGGTAATCTCACGGCCTTCAATTATTATTCCGGGGAACCCATCACCGAAACAGATGCCGGTGTCCCACTTTTCACAAGACGCCCTGATGCACCGATGACACTTCCGAATTTCATGAGAGTGCAGATCTATTCTTCTCTCGCAACGCTCGCCATCGGAATGAAAATTCTCACAGAAGATGAACACGTAGCAATTGATAAGGTGCTCGGACACGGTGGACTTTTCAAGACACCCGTCGTTGGCCAGTCTATTCTTGCTGCCGCCATTCAGTCACCTGTAACTGTTCTGAGCACTGCCTCCGAAGGAGGCCCGTGGGGTATGGCGCTTCTCGCCGCATATATGGTTACCAAAGCCGAGGGCGAAACCCTGGAAGACTGGCTGAATGCACATATTTTCTCCGGCATGCCTTCCGAAACACTCGAGCCCGATGCCGAGGATATTCGAGGCTTCGAAGCCTATATCTCGAGGTATACTGCATGTCTTGATGCCGAAAAGGCTGCAACGCGTGCACTCATGTAATTACAAAAGAGGAGCAGAGATGCTCCTCTTTTGTATGTCCGGTTCTTGTGCCAAGTGGTGTTCCCATTTTTTCTGTTAGAACCCGCTGCTTATTCTGATTGTGATTCCTGTCCGGCTGCTTCTGCTTTTTTCGCTTTTCGTCTGACAAGAAACCGATGTGTTCTTTTTACTGCGGGTTCGTCCTCAATCTGTTTTTCTCCCGATGCTTCCTGCACATATGGGATTTCAACGGTAAAGAGGGTTCCTTCTCCAAGCTTGCTGCGAACCCGAATCTTTCCCCCATGTGCAACCACTATAATCCTTGCAATCGACAGGCCTAAACCGTGACCACCCGCTTCTGATTTTCTTGCTTTGTCAGCTCTGTAAAAGCGGTCAAATATTCTTGGCAAATCTTCAGGTGATATCCCGTCGCCCGTATCTTTCATTGTAAGGATACAGGCGTTTTTTCCTGCAGAACAGCCCATCGTAATGGTACCTCCTGCAGATGTATATTTTACTGCGTTATCCAATAGAATACGCATTACCTGCTTGATCATATTTCTGTCTGCCTGAATCTGCACATGTTCTGCAGGTTCCATAACAAACTTGTCCTGTGGGGACACCAGTTCGGCTTCTTTTTTGATTTCAGAAAGCAGTTCAACAGGATCAAAAGCACTAATTTCCATCATCAAAGTTTTTTTATCATGTCTGGCGAGGAACAGAAGATCCTGAACAAGATCTTTCATATTTGATGCTTCCTGGGAGATCGCATCAATTCCTTCCTGGAGAACCTGCGGGTCATCCTTTCCCCATCTTCCGAGCATATCTGCATAACCCTGTATAACCGCAATTGGCGTTCTGAGTTCATGCGAAGCATCTGAAACAAACTGTTTCTGACTCTCATAGCTGACTTCCAACCGATCCAGCATGGAATTAATCACAACAGCAAGATCTCTGAGCTCATTTTTTGTTCCCTCTACATTGATTCGGTTGGATAAATTGTTGGCCGATATTGTGGCTGTCATTTCAGTCATTTCCCGAATTGGCTTGAGCAGTGTTCTGTCGAGACGATGATGATGCACAAGAAAATATGCCATTCGTACAACATCCGAGATGATCATCAGCAATAGGAGTACCACAAAGCACCATAATT
>ONVN01000287.1 GCA_900321295.1 uncultured Eubacteriales bacterium | reverse complement strand
TAATGACGACTACTTCTTCACCTTGATCCAATATCTTTCTTTGCCTTCCGTCAGGAGGCCATTCCACACTTATCGTTGAAGAACCAAAAGATTAAACAGCGACTCCGTATTATTCGGGTATTGTTTGCATTTCCTGCTCAATATCCATCAGAAGATTCGTAGTAATATAGTCGACACCCCAGCTTGAAAGCTCTTCAGCTATCATCGGATCATCGACGGTCCAGACGTTGACTTCAATCCCAGCAGAATGCAGCTGCTTAAATCTTTTTTCCGTAAGCTCTGTAAAACAGATGTCCAGGTCAAGTTGATAGGTGCTTAATTCAGAAATAAGATTCCCTGCATCTGTACTCATCAGCAATTGTATTTTCTGTTCCGGAAGGCGCATGCGCAGTTGCACCAAATTCGCGAGGTCAAACGAAATGAAAATTGTATGGTCAAGCATTCCATGATCCATAACGATTTGGATGATATTTTCAAGGTCTTCGCTTTCCATATGATGCTTGATTTCCAAGACACTTGTTTTTGATGTTTCCCGGCAAATATGAAGATATTCATCTAGCGTCGGTAACTGCAAAGGACTTCCCTCAGGATGAAATGGGTCAATCATTTTTAGACTTCTGAGTACTGGAAATCCAGTTTCTTCAATGATCTTCTTCTCACCAGTCACACGCAAAGTATCATCGTCGTGGATAATAATGAATTTTCCGTCCCTGGTGCGGTGGACATCCGTTTCTATCCCAAAAAAATTATGTTCACCCGCAAGACGAAATGCCGGGATTGTATTTTCCAGGCGAAATTTACTCAACCCGCGATGTGCAATGAGTTTTGATCCATGGTTATGAAATGAAACTGTTTGTGGCAAAATTGTACTCCTCCGTTCCTGCAGTTCTCCGTTTCCTTCAAACTGCACCGATTGATATTAACCATTTATCAGCATATGTCAATACCTATTTGGGATTTCACAAGAGGATGTGCAAATACCGATCAGCTGCTTTAGGTCCATTATTTGACTGGAGGAGCTTTCTGGTATTGATCTGCTTTTAATGGGAGATTCTTGGATTTGAGTTTTGCTTCAAAGAAAGTATTCACCAGTGCATAAATCAGTGCGAAGACAGGAACACTTAACAAAATGCCAACAAAGCCAAAGAGTCCACTGCCGAGAATGATCGCAATCATAGTCCAAAGCGGAGAAATGCCTACATGGTCGCCGAGAATTTTCGGTCCAATGAGATTACCATCAATTTGCTGCAACACAAGGATAAAGATCGTAAAGATCAGTGCATTGCGAGGATTAATCATCAGAAGAATCAACACACTTGGAATTGCACCAATAAAGGGGCCAAAAAACGGAAGAATGTTTGTTATGCCAATAACAACACTGATCAGGACAGCATATTCCATGTTCGTTATAAGCATAAAGACATAGCATACAATTCCAATAATCAAGGAATCAATGATTTTGCCCGAAATAAAACCGCTGAATATTGTATTTGCCTTACGCATCCAGAAAATCAAGGATTCAGCGGTGGATTGCGCAAACAAAGCATAACTTGCACGTTTGCACCTGCAGCTTATTCCTTCTTTTTCAATCAGAAAATGGCATGCGACAATAAGACCTACAAACAATTGAAAAACAAAAGAATACACTTTTGAAGACAACGAAAGAATGTTAGGAATAACGACAGTAATATATTGAGTAGCGGTAGAAAGCAGGTTGTCCCAGATGGAATTGAGCTCCGTACTTTCAACAGTGATAAGTCCATTCTTGATCAGGAAATCATTGATTGTGCTTTCGTTGTTGTTAACAAAATTGGTCAATACGCCAACGAGTGACTGGAATGAAGCCACAAGCTGCGGGAGAAGAATCAATGCAAATCCGATAATTGCAGCGACCAACAATATCATGCATAATGTTGTACTTATACCGCGAATGATATTGCTCTTTTTCCACTTCAGCCTTTTTTCTAGAAAGATATCAGTCCTCTTCGCCAACGGTAATAGCATAAATGCAAAAGCTGCGCCAACCATAAAAGGTGAAAGAGTACTGAGAATTTTCCCAAAGAAAGCACTTACATTTCCTATGTAAAGGACACATGCCAGTAATACAGCAGCAACTATACATACAATAATGTTGCCTTGTACACGGTTTTTTTCATTCTCAGGAATCGGGATTCTCATAATAGTTCCTTCCCCTTTCTTTGCGGTTTCAACATAATATCAATAGCGTGTTCTGCGTTCTGCTTTATAACATTTCTCGCATATAGAAAATGGATAGTTCCAAGGGATGACATGTCCGCACCTTATGCATATTTTACCACGGAGTTTTCTGCCTGCAAGAACTTTCAATATTCCTTTTGACAAGTTCGCTTTTCTTTCTTCAATCAAATTCCGCAAATCTTCCCTGGTATGCATAAACAGGCGCACATAATTGGCAAGCAGGTCACAGACTCGGTACTGTTGTTCCATCGCGTCCAGATCCCGGTCGGATACCTTGTTTTGATCAAGCATATCAGGCAGAAGGTCCTTCACATGCAAATGCTTCCCATGTTCTTCAGCATAATACATCTGCTTCCACAGATCGAACAGCAACGCTTCTTTTTCATTAAAAGGTATGGTAATCATTCGATAGAGAAACTGTTTGTTTGTGTGCTCATTCTCCATCGTTTTTGTAAGGAACAGCAGCCTTTCAATATCTGCTTTTATCCAGCCTTGTTTCGAATCGATATCATTCCAGCGACTTAATATAACAGATAATGGAGCGTCGATACCCAATAAGGATTCATGGAACTGTATCACGGCTTCTTGCAGAGGTTCCTCCTTCATAGAAAGAGCCTCTTTTAAGATTGAAATACCGCCTGTAGATGCGACAATGCCTTCATTGTAAATACCAAAGCGTCCGGCTCTTCCAGCAATTTGTTTGATTTCTGAACTCGTTAAATCCCGACTTTCATGCCCGTCGAACTTCGTCAATTCCAAAAAAACAATGCGATGAATAGGAAGATTCAAACCCATGCCAATTGCATCTGTCGATACAACAACCTGCGTTTCTCCCTCTCGAAACCGTCGTGCCTGCTCATGACGAACATCATAAGGGAGGGCACCATAAATTATTGAAGCCCGAATCGATCTTTTCGATTGCTGGAGTTCAGCAGCCACTGCGTGAACACTGCGTTTGGAAAACACAACAAGTGCATCTCCGTCCTCCACATCCTTTGGAAACTGGAATGGCTCCTTTTGGACCAACAGTTCGGTTTGCCGGTAATGATGAATAATCTCTATGCTGTCACCACAATCCCGAATGATTCTTTCCAGTAATTCCTCTGCATCGAGTGAGGCACATACATGTATTTCGTCAGCACAAATACCTAGAATCGCTGCGGCCCAGCTTCCACCACGTTCATGGTCACAGATCATCTGTCCTTCATCAATGACAGCTACTTTGTAATGCGTTTGCAGATTAACCATCTCAATTGTGGAGGCTGTAATCTGAGAACCAACTACTGAGATTTCTTCTTCCCCTGTCAATAGACTGCATGGAATTCCATCATGGTTAATTGTATCGAATTGTTCATATGCAAGCAATCGGAGAGGCGCGAGGTAGACTCCATTTCCTTCCTGTTCCAGCCGGGTAACAGCATCATATGTCTTTCCAGAATTCGTCGGTCCAATATGAAGTATGAATGATCTGTGCATTAACCTGGCAAGTGGATAAAGGTCACGATAATGTGAAGGGATTGCACGAAGAAGTGCACTGCGGATAGTTACATATTTTTCATAGTTGGATGCACATTTTCTGTACCGCTTTCGTGTTGATACCAATTCCAAAATATGCCGTATATCAAAGATGCGATGCATTTTCTGCATATAGTCATCACATAATGATTCGGCAACCGGAAGTAACATACTGATTATTTTGGGTTTATCAGGAATCACTGCTTCCAGAACCTGAGGAACATAATGAAATGAATGGGCAAAACAAAATACAAGATGTCGTTCAAGCTTTCTGTGAAAGAACATATTCTCAAGAAAAGATTGAAGTCGATCTTCTTCAAACTGAGCAAAAAACAATTCACTGTTGCTTGGTTTTAATAAAACTCCTGCTCCCAATTGTCCCAGATTGTTTTTTGAATATACAATCAGCTCCTCATGGCAAAAGTAATTTTCTAGAGATGCAGCATCCTTGCTTACATATTCATCTAAATGGTTCAGAAAGAAGATTCTTAGGTCAATATCCTGTATTTCATTCATAGCAAGATGATACAATTGCAGCTGTTTTGCAAGAAGGCGGACTTGTTTCAAGGATTTGTTTTCATGGGAAGAAATCATCCACGCAAGAACCGGCCGGAGTTTTTCAAATTCTTGTAAAAGTTCTTGGTTCGTATTTGCATTCCCATCCGCAATGCATTTCAGAAGGTCATCTTGATTCAGGAATACTTCACGACCGCCAAGATTATCCTGTTGTCTTTTCACAGCGTTCTTCTTACGATGTGCTCTCTCCTGCTTGGATAATTGATCAACACGGTCATACTTGACGAGTTCCAAATAAGTGTCCCAAAGAACCCCATTGTCCTGCGTCATAATACCTCCATTATCAATGCACCTGATGTCTGTACACTTCTAGTAAATGACACATTATCTTTCCACAGACCAGCGCATCATTGCAGGCGCGATGTGCACCTTCGTTATCAATACCAAGTTCATCAGCAATTGTCTGCTGTTTATAATCAGGCATCGTCAACAGCTTTCGGGATAATGATAATGTGTCAATATAATAAAAGGTTGAGGATAAGTTGCAACGTTTTAATGCATTCTGAAGAAAAGTAAAATCAAATTTCGCATTATGTGCGCAAAGAAGAATCTCGCCCTTGCATGCTGGGCCAAGGAAATCCAAAAATGAGGCATACGCTTCTTCCTCTTTAGGGGCTTCTTTCAATAATTCATTTGAGATATGGTTAACCGTCTGAGAACTTGGTCTTACATATAGTCCACAGTTTACGAGGCTTGAAAAAGACCTTGTAGGTTTCCCGCGTTCAAAAGCAACAGCACCGAGTTCAATAATACGATCCGTACGAAAATCCAACCCCGTAGTTTCCGTATCAAATGCTATAAATGATTTGTCCATCATTCCGGCCGTTTCATCATCCAGGATAACCTGCCAACCCTCACACAATGCCATAGAATCTACTCTCCTGTGATATTTTCCCATCTTGGTGCGTTTACTCGTTGATCATTAATTCTGCGAATGGGTTGCTGTATGGCAAACAGCATAATTAGATCTAGTTATAACCACCATGGTCAGTAGAAATGACGAGCATCAATTCTAGCCTTTCATACAGAAGAAACACATTGAATCATGGATGGTTTTTGCAAATTTATAGTTCATCCCTAAATCTCTTCTTTTATAAAAGTATTGTACAAGCATCATATCATTTCGTCAAATAAATATAGTTTGCGGATCTTACAAATAAAAACTGCGGCAAACAATGCCGCAGTTTTCGAATATCATCAAGACGATTAATGAATCCTTTCACTGTCCTTCAGACGGAGCTTCTTCATTTGTTTCACCTGAAGCATTCTCTGTTTCAACCGCTTCTGCAGGCACTTCCTCAGTAGGAGTTTCTACAGTCTCTGCAGGTATTTCCTCTGCCGGAGTTTCTACAGCTTCTGCAGGCTCTTCAGCGGTTGCCTCAGTAGCAGTTTTTTCTTCCGCAGTTTCCTCCTGAACAGACGCTGCACTTTCCTCTTCAGAAACCGCAGCAGGCTCACCATCAATCAGCGCAAGCGCACTGCGAATGATTTCTGTCACGCCCTGAAGATTATCCTTCAAATCTGCATTTTCAGCCGCCACAAGAACAACCTGGTCATTCAGTTCGGTAATTTTGCCCTCGAGTGCAGTTTTTTCTTCTGTCAGTGAATCAATTGTCGCCTGCGCTTCCGCTTTTGCAGCCTCAACAGCAGCCTGTGTAGCTTCTTTTGCATTGTTCAATTCTTCCTGTGCTTTCGTAAGAGAAGCAGTAATAGATGAAACTTCAGCTTTCACTGAATCAAGTTCTGTAGAAATCGCATTTTTCTGGCTAGTAGAAACACCGCCCCAAATTATAGCAGCGACAAGCAAAATACATACTGCGATAAGACCTTTTTTCATACGTGCATCATCCTTTCAATATGTTAATTTTATTATATGCTCTGGAAATAGCAAAGTCAATAGCGCCGACGACGCAAAGCGTCTTTGGATGGCTGTTGTGTCCAAAAAACGCATGTATATACACATCTTTGCCTTGTGTGTCGAGTTTTGATGTGACAACCAACCTGCTAAAAAAGATATAATCCCACATCTTTTCACTCGTTATTCATTTCTGCAGTTGGAACCAGCCATTCTTCGATCGTTGTACGCATCATCATCAACTGTGCTTCAAGTTCATTTACTTTTGTATTGAGCGCCATGATCTCTTCATCTTTTTGTGCCCCAGCCAATTCTTCTTTTTCCAGCATGGATTTCGACGTCGCCAGTTCTTCAGTTAACGATTGAACCGTTTCTTCCTGCTTCACGGCGTTTTCTTTCTGATTTTCAGCAGCTTCACTGAGCATCTGCATTTGATGAATCAAAAGCTCCACTTCATTCGCCATATCAGTAGCTGAAGCAGATAGAGAAGAAGTTTGTATGTCTTCTTCATTCGCTTGATTCGCTTGCTCCCCCTGAACCTCTGTTGCAGGGTGCACTTCACTTTGCGTGCTATACGTAGTTTCAATCATCCGCAAATATTTCTGAACTGTATCGAAGGATTTCATCGTCGCGTCCAATGATCCCTGCGCTTCATTTATCTCCGCAGACATCCGTCCAGTTTCTTCTGTAAGGTTTCGAATATCTGATTGATAATTCGTATTTTGAGCGCTCAGCGTTTCCGCATTCTTGTTTAAATCTATGATTTGCTTCTCCAGGTTTTCTTTCTCTGCTGCGATTTGTTCGCGGGCCGTTCTTAATTCTTGCGCAGTATGCATTTGAACTCCTAAAAAAGCAATTAAGATGACCATCACAATTGCAAGGATAATGGATATTACTTTCGTATTCAATGAATATCTCTCCTTTCACCTACGATTTTAAATTATAAAACACAATTCCAAGTGATGTCAATCAATACCCAATTCACATTGAAATACTAGGAAAAGATCCATTTGCCCAATAGAACGGGAAGCTGACTTTTTGCATTTCACTTCCGACAAAGGGCTATAATTGCTCGCGATTGTCTCTCCCTGCATCGCATGCTATAATTCTATTTGATTCACGATATGGGGGCTTGTCTGCATGAAGATCATAGATAGATTGTCATCACTTTTTGGGGTTCAGGATATGACCGTCGGGAGACCAATGGATACACTTATTGCTTTTTCGATTCCATTGCTTATCGGCAATTTCGCCCAACAGCTATATAATACCGTCGATTCAATTATTGTAGGGCAGTATATTGGAGATACAGCATTGGCCGCTGTGGGTACTTCTGGTCCTATTTTAAATCTGATGCTTGTTCTTTTTATGGGCATTTCCACAGGTGCAAGTATCTTGTCTGCGCAATATTTTGGAGCTAAGGACAGGTATACCCTTTCAAAGCTTGTAGGGTCAACATTCTTTCTGACTCTGGCTTCCGGCCTCCTGATGTCTGTTATTGGTTTTCTCTCGACCGGTTATCTTGTTTCATTGGTTAAGCCTCCTGAAAACGTTGCAAATGGCGCTGTCACCTATCTTCAGATTATCTTTATCGGTATGACTGGTGCTGCAGCATATAATATCCTGTCCGGCGTTTTACGTGGAATGGGTGATAGTGTTTACCCTTTGTTCTTTCTGGTGATCTCATGTATAACGAATATTGTCCTTGATATTATCTTTGTGAAAAACCTGGGACTTGGAATTGCCGGGGTTGCTTGGGCTACCATCATTGCTCAAGCTCTTTCCGGAATACTTTGCTCAATACGGCTCCTTAGGATGAAAGAGCAAATTGATATTCATCGAGATATTTTTATTCCAGATCGCATGCTGATCAGACGACTTGTAAAACTTGGATTTCCTGCAGGTATTACTTCCGCTATTTTTTCCATGTCCGCAATTGTAGTCCAAAATCTTACGAATTCCATGGGTGAGCTAACAATTGCTGCCACAGTTGCTGTCATGCGTGTTGATGGATTTGCCATGATGCCGAATTTCACTTTCGGCACTGCAGCAACCACTTTTGTCGGGCAGAATATTGGCGCAGAAAAATTGGAAAGAGTCCGACCTGGAACACATGACCTTCTGAAAATCGCGCTTATATGTTCTTCGGCTTTGGTTCTATGTATTCTTCTCTTTGGACATTCGCTCATTGGAATGTTTACACAAACCGAAACCGTTGTTGCCCTTGGTGCCACAGGTCTTCGCTGGCAAGCAGCCGGATATGTCGCATTTGCTGTTTCCCAAGTCCTACAAGGGGTCATGCGAGGCGCAGGCGAAACCGTCATTCCGATGTGGATTTCTGTGCTCTCCACAATTGTTCTTCGGATGCCTCTTGCATATGGCATTGCTTATCTCAGCGTTTCTGAAGTATGGCCTAACGGCCATCCTATTGCACTCTTCTCATCTCTTCTCATCTCTTGGGTCTTATCCATGGTCCTGACACTTGTCATCTACAAACAGGGAAATTGGAAAAAGCATCTTCCGCAAGCTTTTCGGTCAGTTCTATAAACAGGCCAATGTATTGAAAAATGGGATCGAATAAGTCACATATTGTAAAACGTGCAGGAGCGTTGAAACAGAATGCTCCTGCACGTTTTCTTTCTTCCTGTTGTCCCCTATTGTATTTGCATTTTTGTTAGGATATGCTGAATATTCTGCTTGAGAGAGTCCAACGCTTTCTCGCGTGTTCTCGTTGTACGAAAAAAGCTGCACATTGTCGAAAAGAAGAAACCAATCTCCGTGTGGGATAATGCTAAAGACTATTCTTTCTTTGAAACAATGTATAGATTCGAATATCACACTTATTTTGTATAGTCGGTAGGTGTGCTTCCCATTTCAAATTCGATTACCCCACCGTTTTCAATCATTTCATGCGGAAACATCGTTTTCTTCCATCGCTGTCCGTTAATGGAAACGGTTTGAATATATTTATTCGTCTTGGAAAGGTTTTTTGCATGAATTTCAAGACTTTTGTCCTTTCCCAAGATCATCGTAGCCGTGTCGAATGAAGGAGATGTAAGGAAATACATGTTTTGACCAGCATTTGGAAAGAAACCTAGTGATGAGAAAATATACCATGAGCTCATAGCACCAGAGTCATCATTACCCGGGGGACCTTGCAGGGTAAATTGTCCCCGCAATCGTTCGACACATTCTGTTGTCAGCCATGGCTTATGTGTATAGGCAAAAAGATAGCACGATAAAAACGCAGGCTCATTTCCATAATCAACCAATCCACTGTGAATTCCATACAATAGGCGGTGAATAAACGCTTCTTCACCTCCACACCGTGCAATCAATTCTGGAACGTTTTGAGGAACGAAAAAGGAATAATTGTATCCCGTAGCTTCGTAAAAATGGCGCACCCATGAGCCGCACATTTCTCCAGGATTATAGTCTATCCATGTACCATCCGAGTTCCTTGGGCAAATAAATCCACGAAATGGCCCATAAGCAACGTTGGGGTTCCATAAATTGTTCCAGTTTTCACTCCGCTTCAGATATAACGCATAATCTTCCTCAACCCCAAGTTCCTTCGCCATCACAGCAGCGCAATAATCATTATATGCGTGTTCGAGTGTGTATGAACATGCCATTTGACTGAAAGGGGTATCCGGGAGTGGAATGTCGTCAGGTAAAAAACCAAAGCGATAATATGGTCCTGAAGGATTTGGCTCAGGTTTGTTCTCACTATACCAGCCCAGACGATAATTGTCTGCATGATTTTTGACAACAGCATATGCTTTTTTCCAATCGATCCCCTTCACATCTTTGACATATGCATCACAGATCACATTATCTACATCATTACCACCCTGTTCCTGGAACATGTCGACTCCGCCGACAAATGTATCACGGACGTATCCATTTTTCTGGTATCGTGAAATGAAACTATTAATGGTTTTTGTAACCATTTCAGGTTTGATGAGTATATAAAGTGGATATAATGTTCTCCATGTATCCCAAACAGCATAATGATCATCAATCATTGGTTCATCATTTTGAAATCCGGGAATATCTCCTGTTCTATCTCGGGGCATACACATACTATGGTAGACTGCAGTATATAGGATTGTTTTTTCTGTTTCGCTAACACTATCCCCGATTTGGATTTTGTTAAGTTCCTGATTCCATAATTCTTTCGATTCCTTATAGATCGATTCTTCATCCCAATCCGGTATTTCCGTGTCAAGCCACTGCTTCGCTTTTTCACAGTTGGTAAAAGAAACTGCAATCTTTACCTTAATCGTTTCATGCTCATTTGTTGTAAAACGAATAAATCCGCCAAGACTCTCTTTTTTATCTTTCAGTCTATCTCTTTCGATATGTGTCTGCCTGCCGTACTGTCCACCACCATCATAGCATCCCCAAAAGGAAGGTTTCTTATTGATACACATATAAAAGTATAATGCGTGTGCTCTTCCAAATCCTCCTGCATAGATACCTGACCCGTACATAATCACTACTTGCGGCATGTCGGTTTTAATATCTAAAGCCAGATGCGATGCAGAAATGCCGGATGCTGTGTTCACAAGACCTGCAAGAAGCGGAATACTGTGTGCCAAATCAATTAAAATCGAAGCATTATCAGAACGTGGGTATACAAAGCTATAAAGTGCTGAATGCTCCGAGGGTGTTATGTGGCAAGAAATGCCATAACGCTTCAAAAACACACGATAATCACAGCATGTTACAACTTCATCTTCAGCTGGTGAATCATGTTCTTCAAAGCCAGTATCCAGGCCAATTTGTGGTGAAATGAGAAATTGTCCATATTTTCCCCAACCAGTACCGCTCGCATGAATCTGTGAGAAACCACGTATGGCATGATTCGAGAAATATCCTGAATGTCCGCCACCTTCTGTATCCGGCCCCGGATTGATCGATGCATTCGGTCGTTGCGGGCCAATAACAGTGTTTCCCTCATTATCAACTCCCCAACGAAGTGAAACATACGATGTTAAGTCTTTCATATTCACGGACATATTGCCTCCTGCATACTTCCATCTGTTTTATAAGCAGTTATATATCAAGAACAAATACCAAAGTCTCAATCCTTTGATATAACAAAACTGTTTTTGTTTTTTGTTCTTCAGATCATCGTAACAATATTGCCTTTTCTTTCCAATGGAGTACGTACCGGCATGCCATCGGCCGTATCAGGATAGCCAATGGCTAGGGCTCCGTATACCTTCTCTTCATCAAGCATCCCTAAATGATGCATGTAATCCAATATCAGTGGATTATCATTTAGCCATCTCAATTGATTGATCCAACAGCTTCCCAAGTTAAGGGCATTGGCCATTATCATCATATTTTCCAATACACACGCACAATCAGCAATATTGTTTCCATATCCAATTCTGTTCGCCGTAACAATTAAAACCGGTGCATCATAGTGAAATACATATTTTTCTCCTTTTGATGCACGAATCGCAGATGCCAGAGACGTGTACATTCCATCTGAAACTTCCATTTTTGAAAATTCGATCTTCACCATTTCCGCCAATTCCTGAAGAACCATATGATTTTGAATAACAATCAAATGTGTAGATTGGTTATTACCACCACTTGGGGCATATCGTCCCGCATCAATAACTAGACTGAGAGACGTTGGATCGACCGGACGTGACAAATAACGCCGGGTGCTTCTTCTTGTTGTGATGAGTTCATATGCATCCATCCAGCATATCTCCTTTTCAATAGATAATCGGAATTGCTAGGTTTTGATCACAAGGCCGCAATGTATTTGATAACATATAATATTCCCTGAATATTCCGTTACAACAGTTCTTTCTTCCCTATTTCCATTCTATCGAAATGATTTTGAATATTGACCATTCAAATTATCTGTACCGGTTTCACCACGAGTGCGGGATTGATCTTTCATTCTATTGATTATTCCGGGCTATCAGCCCCTGCGCTGAAGTGCGTTCAGCGCACAGTATCCGTTTTTTAGCAAAGTCTGACCGCAGTTCAGCCCAGGTTATCATGCAAGTGATTAACACAAACGTGATTATTTTGTCTATCGAAAGCGCTTGTCAGCCATTGGTGAAATCACCTGTCCAAGTAAGAAGGAATGCTTCATTCTGGAGGGAATTAATGCGGCGAAGTCGCAACCCAGAATCTCAGTTACTGATAGAATCGGGAGAGCGTTTATGCTCACGCCGACGGGGTTGGGGCCACGGATGGCGGGAGACAAAGTATGCCGCCCTATAGAGCGGCAGTAAGTCAGAGAACTAAAAGCATCGAATTATGACCATAGGCGTGATGAAAT